>DATMBI010000267.1:0-23188 GCA_035559375.1 Gemmatimonadaceae bacterium
CTTCCCGCCGATTCCGAACGCCATAGTCCTTCGCATGGAACGCCCACGCTTCTCCGTTATGACAGCGATACTGCCACGTCTGGTGGCCCACTCCCTACACGAGAACACTTTGCTTACCCTAGACCCTCATCGGCCAGTGAAGGAAAAGCCGAGCCGCAACAACGTCACATCTTCCGGCACGGCGAAGACCGCCGCCGTTATCGTAGTGCGTAGCCGCGGGGAATACTCCGCCAGCAGTCCCCCGTTCCAGCGGGAGAGACTAGTAACCACCCTAGTACTGTCCAGAAAGCCCGTCGCGTCGCGAAACCAGACCTGGAAGCGTGGCTCCAACGCTGACCATCCGGCGGCGGCAGCTACCCTGACGCGGGCACCTAACTCTCGTCCCAAGAGGAACTGCACCCCCCTGACGTTAGGCGAATAGCGATCGCGCGAAGGGGACGACCCGTAGCAGGCTGCCATAGGATCCTCCAGCTGCAGGGCCTCGCGATCGCACGTCACTGGACCTCGCACCGAACCGCCTGTGAGATGGGCTCGCACAGCAGCGTTCGCGCTGGGTCCGACCTTCCAGGTCGCGGAGAGCGCAACTCCGTACAGGTTGGGCGTAGCGTCCATGAGAGTTATCGGCGGCAGCCAGCTCGCTTCGAGCTGGGCTCCCCAAGGTAGACCTACGACAACTCTCGGTCGCGGAAGAACAGGTGATAAATGAGTGTTCTCTTCCTTGGGGCGGAAGCAGATGGACGTCTGGCGTAGAGCGTCAGGGGGTGCCGGAATGTACGTCGCCTCCATGGCTAGCACGATTCCTCCTGGTCGCAGCGGGCGCGGAGCTCCCAGCGCCGCGAACGCCAAAGGGGCTGCGTAATATGCCAGGAGGCGCGCCTCGTTACTCGATGCTGGCACGCGGCACTGCGCAGCGGCGGTGCCGGGAATCGCCACTTGCGCAATCGACGCTGCCGCCAGCGCAGTCATAGCGCGCGATGCCGCTTTCCTCTTCATTGCAGTGCTCTGGCTAGGTCCTCGACGAGATCGTCAGGATGTTCCAATCCTACGGAGAGGCGCAGCAGGTTGTCAGGCGTTCGCGACCCAGCGCCCTCGATAGACGCCCGGTGTTCGATGAGGCTTTCCACGCCGCCCAGGCTAGTGGCGCGCCGGAAGATTCTCACGCGCGCCGCAACCGACATGGCCTCGCTGCGGCCGCCCTTTACTTGGAAGGAAAGCATGGCACCCCACAGACGCATCTGTCGGGCCGCAGTGGTGTGGCCTGGGTGCGATTCCAACCCCGGGTAGTGTACCGCTACGACGGCCGGATGGCGAGCGAGAAAACGAGCCACTTCCATAGCGGAGCGGCACTGTGCTTCGAAGCGGCACGCCAGCGTTCGGATTCCACGGAGCACTAGCCAGCTGTCGAAGGCAGGGGCGCCGCTGCCGCCGGTTTGCTGCACCGAGCGCAACTTCTCCACGAAGTCGTTCTTCTCGCGCGCTACCAGCAGACCGCCCATGACGTCGGAATGCCCTCCCAGGTACTTAGTGCTGGCATGCATGGCGAAGTCCGCTCCCAGCTCGAGCGGCCTCTGCCCCAGCGGTGTGGCCCAGGTATTGTCTACGACCACCATCGCTCCAGCCCGCCTGGCGAGCTGCACGACGGCGGCAATGTCGGTTACAGCGAGCAGTGGATTGGACGGTGTTTCTATCCATACTAGCCGTGTGGGCCGCGTGAGCGCTGCGGCAACCGCCGCGAGATCCGTCGTGTCCACTCGTGTAATCTGGAGGCCCCAATCCGCGAATAACGATTCCGCCAGCCGCGCGGTACCGTAATAGACGGACAGTGGCAATACTACGTGATCGCCCGGCTGCAACGCCTGGAACAGCGCAGCCGAGGCTGCCTGGCCCGAGGCAAATGCCAGCGCGTCCGCTCCCCCCTCCAGCGCCGCCATACCTTCTTCGAGAGCCCGCCGGTTGGGATTGCTCTCGCGCGCATAGCGGTAGCCGTGCGGGTACTCGCCGTCGGCGCCGCGCTCGAAGGTCGTGGAAAGGTGTATCGGCGGTGAGATGGCACCGGTGGCCGGATCGGGGGTGTAGCCCGCATGGATACAAAGGGTCTCGAGCCGCATACTTTCTGTACCTCGTGCCGCGCTAGGCGCGTGCGACCAGGAGGAAAATGTCGTAGAGCGCATGTGTCCAGGCCGTAATTCCGAAGCCCCGTCCTACGTACAGCAAGCTGAAAGCCAACCCAGCCACAGTCCTGAATGTAAACGATGCCACGTCGAAGGGGTCGCCGAACGGTCCCACGTAGTGCATCCAGGCGAAAATCAGTGCCCCGCTCAGGCTCCCGATCGCGGCCGAAGCTGCGCTCCCCATCCCCAGAAATCGGCGCGCTGCATACACCAGAGTACCCACCAGGACGACTCGGAAGAGTAGCTCTTCGTAGAGCCCGGCGCCTAACGCGATCATCAAACCGGCTGGCCAGCCGAGTTCTTCGAGAGGCCCGAGCGCGAAGGGAAAGGCCTGCAAAAGACCTGCGGTGATGTTTCCGACTACCACGCCCAGCAACGACGCGAGTACCGACGATTCCAAGAACATGAAAGCGAAAACGCGCCCCTGGAGAGGCTGGCGGTGCCGCCACGCATCGCGAATGGCTATGGTCGCGAGTGCGAGAAACAAAAACGCTCCGAATACCACAGGCCCTTTGGGTCCCGCCACGGCCGCGAAGGCGCTACGCAGCAGCACATCGGCGCCGTTGCGCAAGCCCGCTCCAGGAGCACCAGGATTCAGGAGCGCGGCGAGTATTTCGTACATCGCCAAGAGTGGCAGCGCGAATGTGAAGCCGTAGCGCACGCTGCGACTGAGCTGCCAGTACGTTCGCAGTCCGGGGAAGGCGCCGCGTTCGTTCATCACCACACGGTATTTACAGCCGACAGCACAAGCGTGGTAGCGGCGTCTTGACGCAGCTCGGCCCAGCCCGTAAAACAAGCGCATGCGCACCACCGACCTTCCGTTTCGCGCTGCTCTCGCGGTCGTCGCTACGCTGGCTTCGTTTCCACAGCGCGTGGCTGCTCACCAGGACAGCTCGCGATACGTCGAGGCAGTATCGCTGTTCGGGGAGCCGCTCTACAGGCCCGAGCCAGCCCCCGCAATTCGAGCGCGAATGGAGCGCGAGCTCGCGCAAGCGTTCGCCGCGTACAACCGTACCCCGCACGATGCCGATTCGATCATCTGGCTAGGCCGGCGTTTGGGTTACCTCGGACGGTTCACCGAGGCCATCGCCAAGTTCAGCGAGGGGATCGGGAAGCACCCATCCGACCCGCGCATGTATCGACACCGGGGACACAGATTCATCACCATACGGCGTTTCGACGACGCCAGACGGGATCTCGAATACGCAGTCGAGCTGATTCGAGGGAGGGTGGACGAGATCGAGCCGGATGGGCAACCTAACGCCAGAAACATCCCGACCAGCACGTTGCAGTCGAACATTTGGTATCACCTGGGACTCGCCTACTACCTGGAGGGTCGCTTCGAGGACGCTGTAGCTGCCTATCGCGAAAACCTGGCTGTGGCTCGCAATCCCGATATGCTGGTCGCGGTATCTCACTGGCTCTACGTGAGTTTGCGGCGCTTGGGGCGCAAAGACGAAGCGGCCGCAGTTCTGGAAGCTATCACGCCAGACATGGACATAATCGAAAATACCAGTTACCACAGGCTATTGCTGATGTATCAGGGCCGCTTCTCGCCCGATTCTCTACTGCGCACGATAGCCGCGCCGGGTAGCGTGGAAGACGTTACCATTTCGTACGGGGTCGCCAACTGGTACCTCTACAACGAGCGCCGTGCCGAAGCCGAGGAGCTGCTCCGTAGGGTGCTCGCACAGCGGGCGCAGTGGGCAGCCTTCGGCTACATCGCCAGCGAGGTGGAGGCTAGGCGTCTGGGAATCGCACCTGCGGGCGAGCGACCCTACGATACGCACTCACGCTCCCGTCGCTGGCGCCGGCCCTGATCGCATATCTGCGGGGAGCGCATCCAGCAGCGGCTTCAGGTCCGCAGCCCGATCCATGGTGGTGACGAAGACGAGACCTGGAACGCAGACGGTCAGAAGCTGGTCCACGCCGTAGAGCACGACCGACCCGGACTCGGCGTGCACGATGTTCGTGCTCGAGTCCACGAAGTGGACAGGGCCTACCGCTCCGTTGCCAGCATCGTCTAGCTCGCGCGAGCGTCGCAACGACGCCCACGTACCGACATCGTCCCAGCCGAAATCGCCCAGCATGGTGAGCAGGCGGTCGTAACGCTCCAGGAGACCACGTTCGATAGAAATCGAACCCACCGCACCGGCGAAGCTGGCGAAGTCGAGCGCATCTAGCGCCTCGGCGCCCGGGTCCAACTCGACAGTGCAACGCCGCAACGCATCTCGCAGTGCTCCCACACTGGCCATGAGTATCCCAGAATACCACAAAGCACCTCGAGCCAGGAGCTGGTTTGCCGTTTCCAGATCGGGCTTCTCGACGTAGCGCAGCACCTGCCGTACACCGCCTTCTTGCAGCGATAGCGAGCCATCGCGGTCCGGTTCGGGCACGATGTACCCGAAAGCAGGCTCAGCCCGAGTGGGACGGACGGCGATAGCCACAGTTTGACCATCGGCTGCCACACGAGCTGCCCGCGCTAGTAGCTCCCTGAATAGCTCCGGGAAAGCGGTAGCGATGTCGGCGTGGATCGCGGCGAGTACGCAGTGCGGGCCCGCCCGTACTTCCACCTGGCGCGCAGCCCAAGCCAGGGCGGCAGCCGTGCCTAACGGACGCGGTTCCACCAAGATGTTGGCTTCCGGTACGTTCGGGAGGGCCTCCCTGACACCAGCAGCGATATCAGCGCTGGTCGCTACCAGCACGCGTTCTGGCGGTATCAACGGTTCCAATCTGGCTACAGCCTCGCTCACTAGCGGGCGCTCGCTCACCAGCGTAAGAAGCGGCTTGGGACGCTGCGGGGAGGAGAGGGGCCAGAAACGAGAGCCGATCCCGCCGGCCATCACGACCGCCCAGATGCCGGTATCGAGGCGGCGTTCTTCTCGAAGCAGGGGCTCTACAGCCGGATCGATTCCCAACGTGGTCGACATGGAGCTGGTCACTGATGACCTACGTATGCCAGTAGCTCGGACGTCACAGGCAGGCTAACTCTAGTACGTGAGCAAGATCAGCGACACCGGCAGCCAGCAAGATGACCTCCCGGAGCTACTGCGGGAAGGGCGAGGTAGCGGCCTCCCGCAGCGCCTGACCCGCTCGTTACTGGAGGCTTACCTGTCCGATCCCAGCCGAAAATCCGAACTGGTGGTTCCTCTCTTCGACGAAGTAGCACCACGATACGATCGGTTCACGCGTCTCTTCTCGTTCGGACAGGATCGCAGTTGGAAGGAGTGGATAGTAGAGCGCTTGGTGCGGCTCGTTCCTCCGGGCGGCGTGGTATTGGACTTGGCCTGCGGTACAGCAGATCTGGCACTAGGGCTTGCTCGGCGCCGCCACGATGTCATGGTCGTAGCACTGGATGCGTCGCCACGCATGCTGGCGATGGCGCGGCGTCGTGCTCGAGCGGCAGGGGTCGCCAACGTGGTACTGCTGCAAGGCGACGCCGCCGCTCTGCCGTTCGGCCCTGCTACGTTCCACGCAGTGAGCGGCGGCTATGCGTTACGCAACGCGCCTTCCTGGAAGGACGCGTTAGGCTCGATAGCGCGGATCTTGCGGCCCGGAGGACGGCTCCTGACTCTGGACTTCTACTTGCCTACGTCGCGCATCTGGGCCCGCTTGTTTCTCGCCTACCTGCGCGTGGCCGGCGGCCTCGTGGGTTGGCTCTGGCATAGGAAGCCGCTGGTCTATGGATACATCGCGCACTCCCTGGTCCGCTTCACGTCCGCCGCGGAGTTCGCCGCCGAACTGGCCCGACAGGGTCTCGTCGTCGAAGAACGTGCTGTGCATCTGGGCGGGGCAATCGCCCTACACCGAGCGCGCAAATCCTAGCTGCGAGTCTACTGCGTGGACGCCGAACGTCCGCGCACTTCGTTCACGTGAATGCGGAATATCAAAGCCCGCTGCGGCGTAGGATCGGCTTCTGTAAACGCGCTGGGTGCGATCTTGCGGAGGGCATTTACGGCGCGCCGATAGGCTTCGCGCTGCTCTGGCGTCCCATCGGCCTCCACGAAGTAGGCAGTGCCTTTGACCACGACGGAACGCCAATCGAACGGACCTGAAACTTCGTCGACCTCGAACGCTACCCAAGGGTGGCGCGCCAGCACGTCGATTTTAGTACCTGGTGCCGAGCGACAATAAAGCCAACCGTCGTCGTAGACGTAGCTGATCGGTTCGATGTCCACTCGATCGTGGAGCGTAAAGGCCAGACGGCCGACGCGGTTCTCGCGAAGGATGCGCTCGCACTCGGACCTATCGAGCTCCCTGAACCGCGGCATGCCAACCATACTTTAGCTCGTCACGTAGTTTACGAAGCAGACCTAGCCACGGTAGCTGTTCCCTCGGATGCGGCAGCCGAGGCGATGGGTAGAGTGAAGTGGAAGGTGCTTCCCTCACCGACCGAACTCTCCACCCATATCCTGCCGCCGTGGGCCTCGACTATACCGCGTGCTATAGCCAGCCCCAAGCCAGCACCTGCCGAACGACTCGTGCGGCGCGAGTGCCAGTAACGGTCGAAGATGTACGGCAGGTCTTCCTGAGCGATACCTATCCCCGTATCGCTCACGGAGACGATGGCGCTCCCTTCGCCGCCCTCAGCCGAAACGACGACCTTACCTCCAGCTTCGGTGAATTTGATAGCGTTGCCCAAAAGGTTCACCAGGACCTGCACGATACGCGTCGCATCGACGTCCAGCGGTGGCATATTCTCCGGTACGTTCGTCGTCAGTTCGATCTTCTTGTCGTCGGCAAGAGCTTGCACCATGGCCACGGCCTGCTGAACGATAGGCTCTAACAACTCGGGCTGCCGGTGAATGGTAAGGTGACCGGATTCGATCACCGCGACATCCAGAAGATCCTGTATCAGGCGTTGCATCATGCGAGACGATTCCAAGACGGCAGAAAGCAGCTCTCGCCGGGCTGCTTCTTCTTCGGGCGGGGACTCCAAGAGCACCCGTGCACACATCGTTATTGCACTCAGCGGGTTACGCAGATCGTGCGACACGACGCCCAGAATCTCGTCGCGCGCCACCGTGGCACGCTGTGCTGCTCTGTACAAGGCAGCGTTCTCTATGGACAACGCGATGACGTTGGCCAGCGACACGGCGACATTGCGCCGGTCGTCCGAAAAACTGCGCCCGGGCTCCGTCGCGAGCAGCGTCAGGGCCCCGATGGTGTGTCCCCTGGCAGCGAGCGGGACGGTCATCATGGCGCGAATGCCCAGCGACGATACGAGTTGCTCGATCTCGCCGCCCGGACCACCTTCCCGAGCCCACCCGTCTTCGAGATCTTGGAGTACGATCGGCACCCCTCGAGCCATAGCCGCCGTGACCGGGAACGGCCAATGTCCCGACTCCACACGAGAGGTTTCCAAAGCCTTGAGCCGTTTGGTGATCTGCGCATCCTCGTGCACGCTGACGATTCTGCGCAACCCTGGACCGGGGTCCGCCACGTCGAGGACGCAGCAATCAGCCAGGTAAGGTATCGCCACATGGACGGCACTTCTCAGCGTGGACTCGAAGTCTAGCGTTGCGCTGAGCGTCACGCTCGCCCGTGAGAGGAAGCGCTCGTCCTCTTCCACTCTTTTGCGTTGGCTGATATCGCGAAGCACCACCGTGAAGACGACGCGATCGGGAAGCTCGAGGCGCGAGATAGAGGCTTCGGCCGGGAACTCGCTGCCATCGCGACGCAAGCCGAAGATTTCCTGCCGCTCGCCCATGCGCCGAGAACTCCGGGACGCGTGGCGAAACTCCGCGATGTGGCGGCGGTGGGCAGCGTGAAATCGCTCAGGAATGAGTAGCGACAGCGGCTTTCCCAACACCTCTTCCGCGCGCCAGCCGAAAATCTCCTCCGCTCCCTTGTTGTAGTGCAGAATCCGCTGGTCTTCGTCGATGCTGATTATCGCGTCGGCCGCGATCTCGAGGATGCGCCCGAACAGCTGCTCCGACGCCTCCAGTTCGCGGGCTAGCAACCTGTTGGCCGCTATGTCGCGCGCACCGCGGCCGGCTACTACGGCTACCGCTGCAAACGCCGCGGCAGCCAGCACGACTCCCAGCACAAGCATACCCACGGAACTGCCGACGAAGGTCCCGCCAGATCGCAGGGCCACGAGTAGCAGGAAGAAGCCAGCCAGGAATCCCGCGCTCCCGCCCAGCAACACTAGGCGCGACCCCAAGAGCGAAGAGAGCTGGCGCCGCAGGGTGGAGCGTGGCATGCCTTCACGTTACTCGGAAGCCCCTTGCGCCGGAAGGCAGTCCGGTGTGCCTCCTCAGAAGATGCGGACGTTGAAGTAGCGCCTCGGGTTGCGCTGCATGTCCGCTATAAGCGATCGCAGTTCGCGCAACAGGGAGTCCGTACTCCGATACAGAGCTGGATCGTTGACCAAGAGACCCAGCGAGCCGGCACCGCGGTTGATCTTGCTAGCTATCGAATCGCTGGATGCCAAGAAAGCATCCAATCTGTCCTGCGAGCGTCCCAGCCGCTCTGCCAGCGATGCGAGCTGCTGACTCGCATCGCGAAGCTGCCGCGAGGCCACTGCCGCATCTTCCACGATGCGGCGGATTTCGCCACGTGCCGTCGAGGAATCCACGCGTTCGGCGATGGTGCGCAGCAGATCCGCCGAGCGTACCAGCGAGCTGACACCCCCCCGTACCTCCGAAGACATCGCGGTGAGGTTAGCCGACTGTTCCCGCACGGTGCGCGACAGGATCGCGGACAGTTCTGCGAAATTGCGTATAGAACCGCGCAGTTCGCGCGCTGCTTGATCGTCGAACGCCGTGCGCACGCGCTCCGCCACCGACGCGATGTCACCCGCGATGCGCCCTGCAACCGCAGTGAGTCGCGCGATGTCGGGGAGTGTGGCTCCCGGCAGTACGCTGTCGCCGAGGCTAGTCTCGGCGAGCTGGCGTAGTATCTCCTCGTCGCCCCCAACCGCGTCGCGCTCGGTGATCGTAGCCTGCCACTCGCCGAAGAGGCTGCTCTCGTTGAGGAGCACGACCGGTTGGCGCGGAAGTTGGACGCCGGGATCCAGCGCCAGCCGCAGCTCGACAAAACCACCTGAGGAGAGCTGCATCCCTTCCACCTTTCCAGCACGCACGCCGCGAATGACCACCGGAGTGCCGATACGCACGTTCCCCACTTCGCGGAAGCGAGCGAGCACGTGCACGGGACGCTCTCCTAGGCGCACTTCCCTGGCCCAGAGAACAGCGGCCACGATCACGGCAATGCTTCCCAAAATCACCGTGCCTAGCACGAAATCGTTGCTGCGCTTCATCCGCGTCGCCCCAGTAGCCAGACCACTGCCCAGAACGCATCCAACACCAGGATCATCACGGCGGAGTATACAACGGCGCTCGTAGCCGCCCGCCCCACGCCCTGAGCTCCCCCCCTCGCCTCCATCCCCTGCATGCAACCCAGCCAAGTGACTGCCATGCCGAACGAAGCCGCCTTCACCAGTCCGTATTGCACATCGAACGTCGAAAAGAAGAGCCGAACCCCCCTCACGAAGTCAGCGGTGGAAAGCTGCAATAAACTCACCGAAGCTAGCCAGCCTGCTCCCACCCCGACGACCATGGCGACTCCGACTATCAGCGGAAACATCAATGTACCCGCCACCACGCGAGGCACGACTAGATATGCCTGTGGGTCGTAGGCCAGCGTTTCGAGGGCATCGATCTGTTCCGTTACGCGCATCGTGCCCAGCTCGGCAGCGATGTTGGCACCCACTCGCCCAGCTAGTGCCAGGCCAGTGAGCACTGGCGCCAACTCCATCGTCACGGTCTTTTCGACCAGCGTGCCGACGAAATAAAGGGGTACAGCTCCGGTAAACGAGTAGCTCGCGAGAAGCGCCAGCACCAATCCGGTGAACGCCGCAATGTACATGGCGATGGGATAGGACTGTACTCCCAGCGTCCGCAACATGCGCGGCAGCTCAGGAAGCCAGGTTCCGAAGTCTCGCGTGGCTCGCAGCGTGTCGGCCATGAAACGCGCGCTGCGGCCCAGCCCTTCGACGCGTTCTCTCCCCCAACGCCCCAATGTAGCGACTGCCACGTAGATCACCGCAGCCGACCCGATTCCTGTTGGAGGCGTGGGGCTCCGGCCACGGCGCTCAGTCGTCGCTCAGCAAACCCAGCCGCAAGGCGAACTGCACGTAGTCGGCACGGTGCGAAAGGCCAAGCTTCTCGTTGATGCGCTGCTTGTAAGTGTCCACCGTCTTGGGGCTGATGAACAGGCGCTGCCCTATCTCCGGCGCCGAGTAACCACGAGCCGTCAGTTTGAGCACGTCTTTTTCCCGTTCGGTCAGCCGCTCGAACCGCTCGCGATCCTGCTGGTGTGGATCCTTCTTCGTCAGCCCCTTGGCGAGCACTCGTGCCGCAGCCGGCCTCACGAACACGTCACCCTTGGCGACCGCCCGGACTGCATCCACTAGCTCTCTGTCCGCTGCCGACTTCACCAAGTAACCCGCGGCACCTGCCTCCAGCAGTGGCACCAGATAGTCCTCTTCGGGGTGCATCGTGAGTACCAGCACGCGTGTGTTGCCACCCTTGGCCACGATTTGTTTGGTAGCAGCGATTCCATCCATGCCGTTCATGGAGAGATCCATGACGACTACATCCGGGTGGAAGCGATCCACCAAGGCTACAGCCTCTTCTCCGCTCTTCGCCTCTCCGACCACGTCGATATCGCGAGCAGTTCCCAAGACTGCCTTGAGACCCGCCCGAACAACCGCGTGGTCGTCAGCGAGGACAACCCTTATTAGATCGCCAGCCATGCTCGACCTCTCGGTTCCATAGTGTGTTCCAAATGCGGGCCCTGCGCTAGAGGCCCGATGTCTAATCGCCACCTTTCCCCTTCTGTAACCTCTCTGTAGGTACCGTGGCTACGACTTGCGTTCCAGTGCCTCGCGAGCTTCTGACCTCGAGGGTACCGTCCACGAGCGATGTACGCTCCCGCATCGTGAACAACCCTCGCCCACCACCACGCCGCTCGGCCTCTGCCACGTCGAAGCCAGATCCGTCATCCCGAACTTCGAGGCGCGCGAAGCCGTTACCGATTTGCAAGCTCAGCACCACGTTCTGGGGCGAACCGTGGCGCAGCGCATTGTCGAGGGCCTCCTGTGCGACACGGTAGAGCACGGAACGCTGTGCGGCCGGGAGGCTATCCTCCGACTCACCGTGCACGCTGACGTTGACCGTGCTGCGAGCCTCGGCTTCGCGCGCTAGAAGCTTCAATCCGGCCAGCAAGCCCAGATCGTCGAGCACGCGTGGGTGCACCGTCTGAGCTATGGTCTTCACTTCGTCGAGCACGTCACCGAGGATGCGCCTCAGATGCTCCAGCCGCTTGAGCAGGGCGGGATCGGTCAAATCGTTGGCGAGCGCTTTCAGCTCGAGCAGCAGTGCAGCGAGCGTCTGCGCCGCAGAGTCATGTAGTTCGCGAGCCAGATCCGCGCGCTCCCGGTCGCCTGCATCTATGACCTGCGAAGCCAGCTCGCGAATACGCTCGCGCTCCCTGGTGAGCGAGTCCAGGATCGAGTTGAACGCTTGACCCACCCGTTCGATGTCGGGATCGGCTAGCAGTGTCTGCGGCACTCTTGCGCTCAGGTCACCCGACCAAATGCGCCGCGCCACCCGTTCCAGGTCGTCGAGCGGACGTAACGCAACCAGCACTAGCACCACACTCACCACGAGGCTGGCCCCCAGCGCCGCTGCTACCAGCGCCGTCAGCCGAGCGCTAGTCGGAGAACCGTCGCCCGCCGCCAGCGCGACCACCATTGCCGTCACCACCACGAGCGCGTTCGCGCCTGCAATCTTGGCCACGAGCGGTACCCGTAAGGGCGCCACCAGCCACGACGGCGGCCGCCCGCGACCCATCGGGTGGGAGTCAGTCTTGGTTCGAACAGAGTGGGCAGGGCGAATCTGGCTCTCCCGGGTTCGCACCGTAGGATCCTGTACCTCCATATCGGCACAGCATAACCGGCGCGGGGGCGAGGTTATGTCGGTTATAGCCCCACTTCAGTAGGGGAAAGCCCTACACGAACGCATCTCTCGCCATCGTTAGCGCACCAAGGTGAGCAACGTCTGGCCTGCACCATGTACGATGCGCAGCATCCAGTCCCTCCCCTGCTCGTCCCTGATGAGGTCGATCTCCGTTACGCCTGGGATGTTGCGTGTCAGGTGGCGCTCGGGGCCGCTGAAGTCGCCCAACATGATCTCTACCCTACCGTCGTGATGGTCGTAGGCGGCGCCCAATAGCGGGTAGTCGTGTTCCTGGGCCTGGGCCCCCAGTTCTGGATCGTCCACCTCGAGCGCTGTCCGGCGGCCGGCGTTGCGGCGCGTGAAAGCCTCGAGCTCTTGAGCCCAGCGCTCGGGCGGGATACGGGTGTGCTGCTTTTGCGGAATACTCAGTCGCCGTTCAGATCCAGTGGGCGTCGGCACAGCGAAGACGCTACAGTGTGCGCCTCGGATCAAGCCGGTCGCAGTACTTCCGACGAGAAGGCGGTCGATCAAGCCAGCTCCACGACTGCCCGTCACTACCAGATCTGCTGCGACTGAACGCGCCACTTCCAGCACCTCGCGCGAGGGCTTCCCGTGCCTGACCACAGTTTCCACGGCTACGTCGGGAGGCGGTCCTATTTCGGCCTTCAGACGTTCGAACGCTGGCCCCACCCCTTCGCTGTACAAGGACACCCAGGCAGCGAACGCTTCGGGCTGCAGTTCGATGCGCGGAGCCACGTGGACCAGGTAGAGCTTGCGGATAGTGTCGAAAAGCTCCAGCGCTGCCCGTGCTGTGCGCACGCTGGCGAGGCTGAAATCGGTGGCTACGACAGCGCTTACCGGCAAGTGATCGTAGGAAGGTGCGACCGCGAAAACCGGCACTCTGGCTAGGCGCAGTACATGGAGTGCCGTCTCGCTGCCGAAAAGCCGGTCCAAGAGATCGTGGTGACCCAGTCCCATGACGATAGCTCGAGCTTCGAGCTCCCTCGCGGTTCGAGCGATAATCGGTGCTGCGTCCCCCTCCCGGATCTCGATCGGCCATTTCGTTCCCTCCCCAGCCACCTCCTTTATCTGCTCACTCACCCGCTCGCGTAGCGATTCGCGCCTCGCGACCTCCGTTTCCGCGGGCGGGAGAACCAGCCCGAAATCGGCCGCCACTAGAGGGAGCGGTTCCAGGACTGCCAAAACGGTGACGCCCAGGCGCGAGTGCGCGGCGAGTTGGGCAGCGGCTCTCAAGGCGGCAACGGACTGCCGGGTGCCGTCGCTGCATGCCAGCAGCAGGCCCGTTCCTACTGCCTTCTCTTCTGAAGTTGCCGGGACGTCCGTAACCGACGGCTGCTGCTTCATCAGTACCTCCGATGCGGCCTGGCGAATCGAGCGCGGTAGCGCTGTCAAGGTGGGGAACGGTCGCTCGCCTGCAAGCCAGCAATGCGATCCGATCTGGTAAGGGTTCGCCGGACACGCAGCGATCCCGCTGGGTTCACGGTATCAGCGGGGACAGCAGCACGGAGAGCGTTGAGAATCACCGCCACGTCGATTCCTTCTTGCAGCATGGCGCCTACGGCCGGGGCTATGTGGCCCAATGCAGCAAAGACCATGGCTGTGGCACTGAGAGCCAAGCCGGTCCAGATGCTCTGCCTCGCTATACGCATAGCCCGCTGGCCGATCTCGATCGCCTCCGGAACCCGCTCGATGTCGTCTACGAGGATCACCACGTCCGCTGCTTCGGCGGTGACGCCGCCACCGTGGCCGGCTATAGCGATACCGACATCCGCGCGACTGAGCGCTGGCGCGTCGTTGGTGCCGTCGCCGACCATCAGCACTCGGCCCGAGGTGGCACTCAGTCGTGCCACATAGTCCACCTTCTCTGCCGGCAGGAGATCGGCCACCCATTGGTCCACACCGATCTGCTGGGCTACTGCACGCACGTTTTCTTCATGGTCACCGGAGAGCAACAGAATGCGCTCGACGCCTAGTGCCCTCAGCGTCCGAAGCACCTCGGCTGTGTTGGGTCGAATACTGTCTGCGTACTCGATGACGCCGGTAAGTGTACCGTCTATTGCCACGTAGGCCCGTAGGCCAGCGGCGCGCTGTACCGCTGCGGGCACATGCTCGATAGAGTCCGCGATGTAAGCACGGCTTCCTACGGCAACCTCGTGGCCCGCGACTACTCCTCTCACTCCTCGTCCGGGCGACTCTACCAAGCTGTCGGGGAGCGGGAGTGCGAGCCCACGCTCGGCAGCTGCGTCCACCACGGGTCTCGCCAGAGGGTGACTGGAGTGCTGTTCCAGGGCAGCGGCCAGTCGTAGCAGCTCTTCCTCGCTCCAGTTGGAGTCGAGAATCTCGATTCTCGCGACACGCGGTCGGCCAACTGTAACTGTTCCCGTCTTGTCGAAAACGGCGACACGGACGTGTTCCAGACGTTCGAGAGCCGCGCCGCTACGGACTATTACCTGGCGACTGGCCGCACTGTCGATCCCTCCGATGATCGCGATCGGAGTGGCGAGGATGAGCGGACATGGCGTCGCGACCACGAGTACCGCTAGCGCTCGTAGCGCATCACCGGAAGCAAGCCAGGCTGCCAGGCAAACCAGGAGCGTGACCGGCGTAAACCAAACTGCATAACGATCGGCTAGACGCTGGAGCGGCGCCTTGCTGGCCTCAGCAGAGCGTACCAGTTCGACGATTCTAGCGTACTGGCTCTCGCTGGCTAGCGCCGTGGCACGCACTGTGAGCGCGCCTTCTCCGTTGAGTGTCCCACTCATGAGCCGCTCCCCTGGCCGCACAGCCACCGGTATGGGCTCGCCAGTTAGTCTGGACGTGTCCACGTGAGACTCGCCGGCTACCACCTCGCAGTCGCAGGGTATCATTTCGCCCGGCCTCACCACCAGAACGTCTCCCACGCGAACCCTTTCCACGGGGACGTCATGCACTCCGTCTTGGCTCACTAGATGAGCTATACGGGGTGCGTCGCGCTCCAGAGCCCGTACCGCTCTCGATGCACGGCCCTCGGCATAGCGCTCCAGCGCCTCGCCGCCCGACTGCATGAGCACTACGATCAGGCCTGCCAGCGGTTCCCGCAGTATCGAGGCTGTTACGACCGCCAACATCGCAACGATATCGGTGGCGAAATGCCGGCGCAGCACGCTGCCGAGCGTGTTGACGACCAGCGGTGCTCCCGTGATGACGAGTCCCGTCAGCCAAACTGCGTCGCCCCAAGTGGAGTCAGGGAGCGAGAGCCGCAGTGCGGCTCCAGCGGCGATGAAGACGATTGCTGCGACCGGGATGACAGCGACTCGCACCGACGCTAGCGGCTCTCGGGCCAGCTCCGTGGTCCGACCCCCTGAATACGGCGCAGCGTTCAATCGACCGGCGACGAACGTTTTGGACCTCCGATACGTCGCTCAGCGACCGCACGCAGAATGTCGGTGGTGGTGAGAATCCCGGTCAGCTTGCCGTCTTCCGTGACCAAAGCGCGCTGAACACCGGCCGACAACATGCGCTGTGCCGCCGCGGACACTTCCATGTCGGCTGGAACTGTGCAGACGGTACGAGACATCACTTCCGCTATGCTGCGATTCATGAGGTCATCGCTTCGCGCGACGTAATCTTCGACCGCCGCGTCGATGTCGAGGTCGGTCATCTCCCGAACACCCGTGAAGAAAGTCGCCGGTGGTTCGTCGCTCTCCTCCCACTCCACGACCGACTCGGATACAGCGTCCTCGCCTAACGCTCCCGCGTCATCCGCCTCCACTCCCAGTGCCAGCTCGTCGGCGGCGGCTGCCTCGAATTCCAGTACGTCTCTCGCCGAGAGGACCCCGACGATCTTCCCTCGCTCCGCGACGGGTGCTCCTCCGATTCGACATGCCACGAGTGTATCGATCGCTTCGCGCAGTGTAGCGTCGGGTGCCAGCGTTACCACGTGGGGCGTCATGATGTCGCGAACCAGGAGCATCGTTCCTCCAGAAAGAGACGGCAGCGCGTGCCCACCCAAGTTCGCGCCTCTCGACACGGGGAGCAGTCAGCACTACTCCCGCCGGTTGTCGGGAATTGTCCGCTCCGCTGGCATTACGGCGGCGAGCGGCCCGGCACCTGCAGGTGGCAGAGCAGGCAGGAGGTCGGCGCCCGGCGCGCTTCGCGGGCCGCGTCGAAGTTGCGCCCGTGCGGACTGATTCCCCAGCCAGTCGTAGAGTGACAGGCCATGCAGTCGCGCTGGGCATGGCAGGCAGCGCAGCTTTCTATCCCCTGCCTCGCCGCTCGACCGTGCTGCAGCAGCCACAGCGGCTGCGCTGTATGGAATGCGACGTCGAGCCGACCCTTCGCTGTGAGTCCCGCACTGCGATGGCATTCCCTGCAGAAGGCCTCGTTGCTGTGGCAGGCTGCGCAGTCGCTCTCTCTGCTGAACGCCGCATCGGCATGAGCTTGCGCGAAGTTGGCTCGGTGGAACCTACGCCTCCCTTCACCGGCATGGCAGTCGGAGCAAAAGCTCGCTGTATGGCAGTTGGAGCAGGTGAGTGCACCAGTGCCTATCGCGCCGCGGTGTTCTGTCGCGAAAGCTGGGTCGTGAACCCGAACGTAATAGGCTCTCTGGTTCCTAGGCTCCATCGGAGGTGCAGTTCGAACGCTGGGGTAGGCGCCTCTGGCTCGTGCCGGGTTGACGAGCTGGACACCTGGTGCTGTGCCACGGTCCGACTTCGGAATACGATCCAGCACGTCGCTTTGCCCAGGAGACAGATGGCACTGAGCGCAGGATTGCTGGGAGTGGCAGGTCCCGCAGCGCTCGGGGCTGACAGCGATACCGTGGCCGCTGGGAAACTCGGGCTTTCGGTGATCGTCGGGCTTCGGGTATGCCGGTTCCTTGCCGCGAGCGAGTGCGGCGAAGCGGCCATCGCTAGCCAGCGAGGCCGTGGCGGGAAGCGTGGCAGCGTTGACGTGGCATCGTGCACACGATTCCCTGGAATGGCATGTAGCGCAGCTTTCCCGAGCCAGCGGAGTTTTCGCCGCGTGGTCGGTGACGAAACGAGCGCGTTCGTGAGATGGAGGCTTGGGGAAGGCAGCGATCCTGGCTAGCGGCAGCTCCGGCGCTGCTGCGATCGGAACGTGGCAGGCGGCACAGCGGTTGTCGTCGCCCAGGTGGGCCGACGCGCGATGCGAGTGGCAACTCAGGCAGCCATCCGGTGCAGCGCGCCGGACGCGCATCCGTTCCTCGCCCTCACCTGAGTGGCAGGAGGTGCAGCGGCGAGCCGGTTCCTCGACTTGCCGAGCATGCTCCTGGTGCGAGAACCGGAGAAAGCCGCCTGGCCGCGGCCTCGGCTCCCATGTGACCCGCTCGGCGTCGACGCCATTGTGGCAGTTGGCGCAGCTCGTCGCTTCGGGATAGAGAGGCGCCGGCACTTCGCTGGCCAACCCACGATGGCATCCTTCGCAGGTTGGGAACAAGCGATCGTGGCGTTCGTGGGGGAAGCCGCGCTCCTGAGTCAGTCCGCTCGCGCCTAACGCTAACGGGAGGAGCAGCACGATCGCCAGCACAGCGCGCATCAGGATCCTCTCGCTCCGGTTTGCCCGGGGTCGCGTCCTACGCTCCACTCCAGGCGCAGCGTAGCTCTGCGCTGGCTCCAGTCCGAGCCAGCTGCTTCTCGCGGCAGGCGATGCCGATAGACTCCGGCGTCCAGGCGTAGCCACGTTTCGTCGCTGAGCGCTAGGCCCCAGTCGAGGCCGATTCCCAGCACGCGGCTCGTTCCCAGCCGGAACTCGTAGATCTTCTGCAGCGAACTCCCCGTCAAGCCGAGATGCCAGCGGTCGGAAGGATTCCATAGGGCGGCGACCATGGCATCGCTACTAGAAGCTCCGAACCCGATGTCGGCGTCGTATTCGCCACTGAGCGCGAGGGTGCCTCGTGTCATCTTGGCACTTACTCCCAGGCGCCAGCCGTCGTTTCTCAATGGCAGGTACTCCAGACCTGCCTCCGTTGCCCCGTAGCGTCTTCGGCCACCGCGTAACTCCAGCGCGTAGCCACGACGGTTATCGTTCCAGGAAGCTGCCGCTCGCCACTCCTCGAAACCCACCGGCGAGAAAGCTCCCCAGATCGTCCACGTCTCGAAGTACGGGCGGTAGTACCGCAGCATTCCATATGCTGCGAGGCGGGACCCGAAGCTGCGCCGAGCGGTGAGCACAGCTTCGTTGGCCTGACCGGCGATCAGGTCGTACGCGAGATCGGCGGTGAGGGTGGTTCGGCCCAGCAGCAAGCTGGCATCTAGTGCAGCGCGTTCCGAGTAGAGACCGCTTCTGTCTGCGCGGATCACTCGCTGGTAGGCGCCCCCCACTCGGGTCGTTTTCCAGCGGGAAGTAGCGCGAACACCGAAAGTGTAGCCACGGCGATCGGGCGGTAAATCGTCGAGCTCGCCAAAAGTTGCCCCCGTGTGTGGCTCGTTGACACCAGCGACTAGCGATGCACCAGCGAATCCTTCGACCTGCAGCGTGCCGTGGCGCAACCAGAGCGCAGCACCGTCGATGTTGTAGCTACCGAGGCCGCTGGCCAGCCACACTCGACCCAGGCGCAGCCGCGAGCCCGTGCGCTGCAGCTGCAAAAAAGCCTCGATGGCGTCGAACCGATCTCGGGAGCGAGGCCAGGGCAGCGAGTTAGCTCCTAACGAGCTCCTAGCCCGCAGGTGGGCGTGGAAACTCAGCCCCTCCCCCGCTCCCCAGATGGCAGCTCGGATGTCTTGCGTCAGGGGTAGTGCGCTCCCGGGCGCATCTGAGCGCCGGAAGCGACACCAGAGCTCCTCACCCACACAGCGAACTACGATCCCGCTGGCCGTGGTGCGGTAGGAGCCGCTTCCCGAAGTCTGGCTAGCCGGTACCGAATCCTCGACCAGCGGCCGCAATTCCACCCCCTGCAGCACCGTGGTGGCACGTATCCGGATCCCTTGAGCCGACACGATGCACCATGGAGCGAGCGCAACAGCGCCGATGGTGGCGAGCCTAACGATACGACGCAGCCCCACGTCGGTTCTCGACATGTTACCGGCCACCTCCGGCCGCTATCGGCCATGCCACCATGTGGCACTGACCGCATTCTTTGCTCGCCTTGTGCTCCCGTTGCTCTGCGTGACATGCTAGACATACAGCGCGTGACGGGCTCACTGCCGCGCTCCGCTCGCTAGAATGACATCCGGCCGCTGTGCAGCCACTCGAGTGGAGGTCGCGGTCGTGTAGCGCTCGCGAATCACCGTGGCAGGCGGTACAGTCGCTGGCGTTGCCGTGGTGCTCCTGGTGGCAGCTAGCGCAGCTCTTGGTTACGGCCCGATCTCGTCCTGCCGCATGGCACTCGCTGCAGGTCGGTCGGCCGTGCCGCTCGTGAGCGAACGGGAGGGATCGCGTCCGCGTATCGCGCCAGACAGCCATCGCAAGAACTACGGAAACGGTCCGCGCCGGCGCGAGTTCGCTAGCGGAATGACAGCGAGTGCACTCGCGCCCGAGCGCATCGCCAGCATGGTGGCACCCCTGACAGTCGCGCGCTTGCGGAAGCAGCGCGCCGTGCGCCATGGTGGTCGAGTGACAGGAGGTGCAGCTCAGCGACGCGTGCTCGGCATGGCGGAAGCGGGCTGTGTCGCTGGCGGCTTCAGTTGTCGGCTGTCGTCGCCATCGAAACCTCCCGGCAGCGTACCCGCCATCTGGTATGCGCATGCCGTAGCCGTGCCACACGGCTGGAACCAAGGTAAGTCCTCGCGAACCCGAGGTACGCTCGGTTGAGCGAAGTAGCCGCCAGGGCAGCGCCGCGCTCTCCTCCTCGCTGCTCCGTGGCGGCAAACGCCTGGGCCGCACGGCTTGGTCAGCGACACCTGTGTGGCAGGAACGGCAATCGGTGGCGCCGGTTTTCCACGAATGCGCGGCATGGCAGGCTCCGCAGTTCTCGAGACGGTGTTCTCTCAGCCCCCGGTGCATCGGTGTGAGCGTGTCGGCTCGGGCGTGGCACTGCGACGTAGCACAGGACTGGAACGCTCCCGCCGGAGTCGTGTGCGTATGCGGATTGTGGCAGAGCCCGCAGTTCCCACCGTGCGGCTCTCCCTCGGGCCTAAAGGCAGCCATCTTCTGGCGCATTTCGTGGCACTCGAGGCATTGCTTGTCACTCGGAACTAGCCCGGCACGGGCCGAGTCCCGAGACATCGTGTCCGTGACGGCAGCGCTGAACTCGTGGCAGGTCGCGCAGTGCCAGGGAGACTGGGCGGCCATTTTCCCGAGCTCGACGCGCAGTCCGTCGTGACACCCCGATTGCCCGCAGGATGCGTCGCCAGCTTCGAAGCGGTGCACCTCGGCACCGTGGCATGTCACGCACTCCACCTTCGACATGGCGGGTGAACGAGGGTCTAGGTGAACGCGGTGGCCGGCGGTCGATGCTATGCGCTCCCAAGCGCTGTCGGCGTCCTGCTTGACGTGACATTCCGCACATATCGCGTTAGGCACCGGAGCGTGCGGCCCGATTCGGTCCGGGCGTTCGGCGACCCATTCGTAAAGCTGGCGCGCGTTGGCCAGCATCCCCTGGCGGTGGCAGTCGTGGCAAAGCAGCTCCTTGTGCTCGCTGGCTGTGAAGCGGTTGAACGGTTCCTCCATGACGTGACAACCCGTGCAAAACGAGTTGTCGTGCATCATGAAATCCCAAGTCTTGTAGCCTGCGAGCCCAGCTGCACTCAAGACGACCAGCAGGGCAGCGCCCAGCCCAGCTTTCCACGACGTGGGTCTGGCCGCGATCCATCCCCGGATCTGGCTCCAGTGCTTCCACAGGTAGAGCACGATGGCGACGGCGGCTACGACAGCCGCGATCGCGCCCGCGATCTGCACCCACTGAGGGACGGTACTGAACAGGAAGCGCGCTACCGCCGCTGGTCCGCCTGGCAACGGCGAGCGCACGACGGTGGTATCGATTCCTCCCGGTGCGCTTCCGGAAGTATCCTGCCAGAACAGCGTTTCAGGGGCGATCATAGCGATTCCTGTCGCCTCTGTCGTGTGCTGGCAAGGTATCCCGCGTGTCTCGGGCAGGCGAGACCTTCCGGGGTCCGCCTGCCCGAACGCCGCTCACTCCGCGGCATCACCGCGACGTCGTGATCAACCGGTCGTAGGGCGCCAGGTTGAGGCCGGGTGGTCTCGGGATGTTGTAGCGCTCCGAAACCGCGACGATGCTAGCGCGGAGCAAAGCCTTCACCAGGAAGGGATTGTGGGCTGCTGCACCGTGGCTCTTGGCCAGCGCAGAGTTGAAACCTGCACCCCGAGCTGTCGTTACTTTGCCGGCCGCTGCGGGCAGTTTCTCGCTGGCTGGTACCTGAGCGAGCATGTTGTCGAGCGCGCCTGTCAGCACAGCGATGTCGGCCTCAGCAGTAGCCAGAGCGCTACGCGCCGACGCCTCGCTGCTGTGGCAGCCGGACCCGGCGCAAGACTTGAACGAGCGCTGCGCCAAGGCACAATTCTGGTCGTCGGTGGGAGCGCCGTTAGCATCCACGCAGGGTGT
Source organism: Gemmatimonadaceae bacterium (assembly GCA_035559375.1). Taxonomy (GTDB): domain Bacteria; phylum Gemmatimonadota; class Gemmatimonadetes; order Gemmatimonadales; family Gemmatimonadaceae; genus DATMBI01. Next base: position 21,657 of record DATMBI010000267.1, read on the forward strand.
GGCCAAGAAGCGGTGCCCGACGACTTGGACCTGGAACTGGTTGGTGGCCTTGTCGCGCACGGCGTAGTTCTGCACGTGGCACGTAGCGCAAAGCTTGGGATTGCGGTCGGAACCGTGAGTGGACTGCGTCTCCTCGAAGGTTACCCCTGGAGGCCACCAGCCTGCAGAACCGAAGATCAGGGGCCCATGTGGAGCGTGTGGCGTGTCTCTGTTGCCAGTGAAGTCGGGGTTGCTACGCCGGTTGTGACAGCGGACGCACAGGTTGTTCTCGGGGTCTCGCGAGTCAACGGCGTAGCGAAGCTGCTTCGGAAGACCCGACCCGTGGGGATCGTGACAGACCACGCAGGTAACGCCCTCGCCCGTTGCGACTGTCTGGCCCAGCGATTTCTCGACGTAGTTGGTGTTGACACCCCAATTGGCCAGTACCGCCTGACCTATGTGGCACCCCTGGCAGGCAGCTCGAGGTCCGAACGGGATTTCAGGTGGCGTGGCAGTGGAGCCGTTATAGGCACGCGTGTAAGACGTAGCGTGCCGCGTCTTCCTCCACTCTTCCACGAACGGGTGATGCGTACCCGAGTGGCATTCGGAGCAACCGTTCGTGACGCTCGCGCCTGTATCGGCGTCGATCGACGCCAGCATCTGCCCGCGCCTGGGCGAGCTTACGTGCTCCAGTCCCGGACCGTGGCAACTCTCGCACTGCACGTCCTTGTAGCGCGGATCCTTTGTGCTACGCCAACCCACAGCCGTATCGGTGACGGCATTGCCGAGGTTGCTCACCGTGTGGCAGCTCTGGCAGAAACCCTGCATTTGCCCGCTGCTTTCCAAAGTTCGAAAGGCGTCCGCATGAGCAGTGGCCTCCCAGCGAGCTTGCTTTTCCACGTGGCAACTGCCACAGACCACGCGTTTGGAAGTCTGGTCGGAGTAACCCACGAAGTTGGCCGCTAGAGCCGGTGGCCGAGTGAAGTTCGGCCCCTCTCGGTAGACGATCTTTTCGTCCACGCACGCGCCTAACGCCAGCACCAGGGAAAGGGTGGGAGCGACGGCTCTGAAGTACCGCTCTGCTGTACGAGGCGACATGGCTCGATTCCTCCGCCCGTCTAGTTCGTTTGTCGTCGGCGCGCTTTCCGTTGCGCCGCACTGCTTGCCGCAGCGACGAAGCTAGGCAACGTCGCGCCTAACCCAAATAGGGAGTCTCCTGACGCCGGTACGGGAACGTTCCCTGCACCGATCGTAGACGAACGGCGGTGCGCAACTGCTGTAGTACTATACCCTACGCGGCGTAGGGTATGGGCCCCATGCTTTTCGCCAGTTTCGTTAGGCGGGACCTGTGCCTGAACCGTGCGGTGGAACGCTCCAGCGGCGGACGTAGCGCCACACGACGAAAGCACCGCCGCCTACGGCTAGAAGCGGCGCGAGGTACACCAGCAGGTTGGCACCCCGCGGCTCGGGCTCGAGCAGAATCCACTCCCCGTACTTGTCGACGAAGTACTGGCGCACCTGCTGGGGCGACTTTCCAGAACGCAGCTGATCGC
>DATMBI010000268.1:0-7912 GCA_035559375.1 Gemmatimonadaceae bacterium
CCATGGAGGCCACTTCCTGATCGTCGAACAAATGCGTGAAAGTGATCCCCCCGTTGGTGGTCTTGATCAGACCACCGGCTGCCGAACCTACGTAATAGACGTTTCTGTTCCCGGGCACGCCGACCACGAAGGCGATCCGTCCTGCCTGATTCGCAGGTCCGATGGCGCGCCAGCGCAGCTGCCGCAACGCGTCTAGCTCGGCCGAACGATCTACCGGAGGAGGCGTAGCCGCGGGTGCTGTGCGTTGGGGCAGCGCGGACTCGATCGCCAGGGTGCTGGCGAACGCGGCTAGACCGGCGCTACGAACGAAGGAAAAAGTGCGGCAAATGACTTTCATAGCTCAGACGGGTTCTCCGAGGATCGAGCGAGTAGAGATGTATTCACTGCGTCGGCGAGACGTAAAGCAAGCGGTTAGGCGAGCCGCCACCCGGTCTGCGCACCACCCCTGCAGTGGCGTTGCTGACCAACCAACTCGTGACCGCGGAGGGGCTAGCGGACGGGTTCGTGGAAAGGTAGCGGGCCACGGCCCCGGTCACGTGCGGTGCTGCCATGGACGTGCCACTGAGAGTGGCACTGGCAGTGTTACTGGTGTTCCAGGCCGAGACGATCCTCACTCCAGGAGCGAACAGGTCGAGACAGCTACCGAAGTTGGAGAACGTAGCTCGAGCGTCGCTAGCGTCAGTCGCTCCGACCGTTACGGCGGCAGCTACCCGCGCCGGTGAAAAGTTACACGCATTCGAGCTGGAGTTACCCGCCGCCACCACGAACGGAATGCCAGCGGCGATGGCGTTGTTGACCGCCTGATCTAACGAGGCGGACGCGCCGCCACCCAGACTCATGTTGGCCACTGCTGGACGCACCGCGTTCTGGCGCACCCAGTCCACCCCACTGATCACGCCGGTAGTGGTTCCAGACCCGGAGCAATCCAGAACTCGAACCGCGACCAGTGTCACCCCCTTGGCCACTCCGTAGGTGGCACCACCCACCGTGCCAGCCACGTGCGTGCCGTGCCCATTGCAATCGTTCGTCCCGTTGCCGTCGTTGATAGCCGTAAACCCCCCACTCGCTCGGCCACCGAAATCGGTATGCGACGTGCGGATCCCAGTGTCGACGATGTAGGCCCGCACTCCCGAGCCCGTGCTCGAATAGGCGTAAGCGCCGTCCAACGGGAGGCTACGCTCGTCTATACGATCCAGACCCCACGAAGGAGGATCGTTCTGGACGGTCATAGTCGTGAACACTTGGACCGGCTCTACGTACTCGACGTCCTGGTCCGCTCGAATAGCTGCCAGAGCCGCTGGACCCGCGCGCACCGCCACGCCCCGCAACGCGTGCTCCCACTGCGCTACCACGTCACTGCCAGCGCGACGCATCCGGCTCGCAACGCGACTAACGTCAGCATCCTGCCGCAGGACGACGATGTACTCGTCCGCCACCAGCCGGGTTTCTAAACCCAGGCCCGGCGTGACCACGGGTGCCAGAATGCGCCGCCCTGCCGGTGCGGTAGGATCAGCGCAAGCAACTGCTACCGCAACGACGAGAAAAAGGCTCTTCGAACGCATCTTTCCTCCGGTAGTGATCCGTCACAACGCTGTGGCTGCAACTACCGTACCGCAAGCCCCTTCGCTCAGTTGCTACGACGGTAGTTCCGGCGTCTGATCTAGCGCTTGCCGGGCTCGCCCCCTTCCCAGGAAGCGGGCCCCGTGGTAATCATCCTCACCCCTGTCGGGCGAGGCAGGTGCGATGCAGTACGAACACTGAGGAGGGCTAGCGACCGATGCAGACACAAAAGCAGCGCGGTGGATTGGGCCGGAGAGTTCAGACCGCCGCCGAGTCGGCCGAGAGCGAGAGTGTAGTGCTGCTAGCCGATCGGCTTTACCGCACCGCCGAAGAGACGCTCCGGCAGAGGGAACGCTACGCTAGGCTGGTCGCTGCAGGTGTCACCGAGACGGAACAGCAGGCAGCTCTCCGTGTGGTGTGTCTGTGCGACGAACTGTTGGCTGCTGCGGCGCGCGAGTACCACGCCGCCGCGCCTCAGGTGGGCAAGGAGGCTCCCGATTGGTGGCACCGAGCCAATGCGGTTTGGCTAGCCAGCCGCGAGTACGAGCGGCGGCACCGCAACTGCGACAACTCCTCGCGCGAGCTGTTTTCCAAACGTCCGGAAAAGTTCGGCGAGCTGGCGATGGAATACGATCTGGAAGCTTCCGCACTCCTCGCGCTCAAACTCGCACTGGACGAATACCGTAAGGTTCGGCCAGGCTGCATCCTCAAAGATCCGGCACAACCTCTAGGCGCCTAACGCCTACCACAGGGCTGCGCGCGCGGTCGTCTAGCCTCGCGGTAGTGATGGCCGGGCCGGAGAGGGCTCGCGTTCAGCGGAACGCTGTTGCCAATCGTAGGTACACCTGAAGAACTTCCGATGTAGCACGCTGGCCCTCTAGGGGCTGGCGCAGGAGTGGTATTCGGGAACCGGCCGGAGCAGCCGTTGGACGGAGTTTTCGAGTTTTTCTTCAAGTACCGGCCCTTGATCTTCGGGCGCGGGAGCCTGGGCTTCGGCTGGCCCGGGCCGCCGCTATTGGTCGGTGTCCTAGCGCTGCTCGTCGTGGTAGCGGCAGTGCGCCTCTACCTGCCGAGTGCCGGACTGGGTCGGCGCGAACGGATCGTGCTAGGCGGCCTGCGAGTGGGCGCCGCGCTCCTCTTGGCGGTAATGCTTACGCGGCCGATGCTGCTTGTCCACACTGCGATCCCGCAGCGCAACATAGTCGCGGTCGTGGTGGACGATTCGAAAAGCATGCGCATCCCCGACCAGAACGGGGCGCCGCGCGGCAATCTCGCACTCCATCTATTGGGAGGAGCTGACAGCGCTCTCTACAAGGCGTTGTCCGAGCGCTTCCAGATACGATTCTTCAGGACGTCAGGCGGTGGAAACCGCAACGCCTTGCTTCCGTACACTTTGAACGGTTCGGCTTCCGAACTGCCAGCTACCCTTCTCCGAGCTGCCGACGAGCTGGCTGGAGCGCCGGTGGCTGGGATGGTCCTCGTTTCGGACGGTGCCGATAACAGCAGCCAGAAGCAAGGTGCGCTCCCCCTCATGGATCAGCTCGTCTCTCTGCGGGCGCGCAGGATACCCGTCCACACCGTAGGAGTAGGTAGCGAACGGTTTAGCAAGGATATCGAGATAACAGGAATCGAGGCGCCTCGCGAAATACTGCGCGACGCCACGTTGCTCGTACACGTCACTCTGGAACAAACTGGCTTCGCTGGCCTGCGCGTTCCCGTGACCGTGGAGGATATGGGGCGCATCGTCGCATCTCGCGAGGTAGTTCTCACTGCCGATACCAGACCACAGGTCGTGACGTTGCGTGTGCCGGCTGTGGAAAAGGGTGCCAGGCTGCTCAGGGTGCGCGTGCCGGTTCAAGAGGGCGAGCTGATCGCTGAAAACAACGAGCGCAGGCTCGCGGTCGCGGTGCGGCATCGGAGAGAGAAGATACTCTACATAGAGGGCGAGCCACGCTTCGAGCTCAAGTTCATCCGGCGCGCGGTAGCCGAGGACACCAATCTTCAGGTGGTGACGCTCTTGCGTTCGGCCAAGGACAAGTTTCTCCGCTTGAGCGTCGACGACAGTCTGGAGTTGGCGGCAGGGTTCCCCCGGTCGCGAGAGGAACTGTTTGCGTATCGTGCCGTTATCCTGGGTAGCATCGAGGCCAGCTTCTTCACTGCAGACCAGCTGCGCATGCTCTCGGATTTCGTCGCTGTCAGGGGTGGCGGACTTCTCGTCCTAGGTGGACGCAGGGCGCTGGCTGAGGGTGGCTATTCGGGGACGGCTCTTGCGGACGTACTGCCGGTCGAGCTCCCGGCAGCGGCAAGCGGCGAGCTTTTGCAGGAGGTCAAAGCCGTCCCTACCCCTTCGGGATCCTCTCATCCGGCAGTGCAGTTGGCTGCGAGTGACTCCGCGAACGCGGCACTATGGCAAGCGCTTCCGCCTCTCACCGTGGTGAACGCGGTGGAGCGAGCAAAACCGGGGGCGACAGTCTTGCTCGACGGAAGTGTCGTGGACAGCCGGAGGAAACTGCCACTGCTGGTGGTCCAAAGGTTCGGGCTCGGTCAGGTGGCTCTGTTCGCGACCCAGGACTCGTGGCTCTGGCAGATGCATGCTTCCGTATCCGTGGAGGATCAGTCCCACGAGACGTTCTGGCGCCAGCTGCTGCGCTGGCTCGTGTCCGAAGTGCCTGATCGACTGGACCTCCCCGCCGTCGTGGAAGCTGTTCCCGGCGAGTCCGTTACGCTTACAGCGACGGTTCGAGACAGCGCATACCTGGCTGTGAACTCTGCCCTGGTGTCTGCCCATGTAGCCAACAGCAGCTTCCCTGCGCTGGCTTTCGAGTGGTCTGGAGACCGTGACGGCCTGTATCGCGCCTCGTTCGTTCCCGATTCCGTGGGAGTTTACGAAGTACTAGTGACTGCTCGCCTCGGCAGGGAGGAACTGCGGTCTCAACCGGTATTCGTGTACGCTGCCGAACCAGTTCGCGAATTCTTCGGGGCCCAGATGCGCCCCGCACTGCTACGGCAAATCGCCGAGGAAACGGGCGGCAGGTACTACGCCGCGAACGAGGCGCTTCGGATTCCGCAGGACATCGTGTACACGAGCAGCGGTGCCACGGTGTTGGAGCGCTACGATCTGTGGGATATGCCGCTGAACTTTTTGGTATTAGTGGCGCTACTAGGGGCGGAATGGCTCTATCGCCGGCGCAAGGGGTTGGTGTGATGAGACGGTATCGTTGCGGCACGACACGGCTCTCCAGGGCGCCCTTGGGTTTGTGGCGCCTACTCCTACTAGCGCCATTTGCACCATCGGTAGGGGCGCCCCAGCTACCTGGCGAGCAGCCACCGGCTACGCATGTGCTCATCGTTACCGGCGCGAGCGGAGAGCCGCGCTTCGCCGACGCTTTCTTCGCGCAGGCGAGCGCCTTTCGGCGTGCCGTGATAGAGCGCGGTGCGATCCCGGACAGCGCTGTGATTTTTCTTGCCGAAGACCCAGCGCGTGCGCCCGCTGTGATCGCTGGGCGTTCGGTACGAGACAACGTAATCGGGGCCCTTCACACGATAGCGCGCCGTGCTCGGCCGGGCGACAATGTCTTGGTCCTGCTCATCGGCCACGGAAGCTGGCAAGACGGTGTGTCACGCTTCAACCTCCCTGGGCCGGATCTCACGGACAGAGAGTGGTCCGAGCTGCTGCGTACCTTGGATCGGCAGACAGTGGCCATAGTCGTGGCGGCAAGCGCTAGCGGTGAGTTCGTAAAGTCGCTGAGTGGGAGCAATCGGGTCGTCATCACAGCCACCAAATCTGGGTTCGAGCGCAACGAGACGATCTTTGCGGAGCATTTTGTGGCGGCCTTCGTCGGCGAGCGCGCGGACACTGACAAGGACGGCCGCGTGTCGCTCTTGGAGGCGTTCGTGTATGCCAAGCGCGAGGTCGAACGTGCGTACGAGCTGGCCGACAAACTGCTCACCGAGCATGCCGTGTTGGATGACGACGGCGATGGTGTCGGTAGTGCTAGTCCTGGAATAGCTGGTGCCAAAGACGGCTACAAGGCTAGTTCCTTTTTCGTCGGTCCAGGTCGAGTGGCTGCAGCGCTCCTGACCGATCCAAGGGCAGTGGAGCTCATCGCACAGCAGCGGCGACTGCAACACTCGATAGACTCTCTCCGTGCTATGCGCAGCGCCATGAGCGAGACGGAGTTCCAAAATGCGCTGGAGCCACTGCTCGTCAAGCTAGCGGAAACGACACGCGCTTTGCGCGCGCTCGAGCCGAGGAAGCCATGAGACTAGCGACTGTGGTGCGGCTCTCGTTGCTGGCTCTGACTGCAGCGGCGCCGGCAGCATGCGCTCAGGACTTGCGCTTCGCGGGGCCACCGCTGCAGGGCGCTACGACCGCGTACAACACCGGTGAATACGAAATAGCACTGCGCCTGGCCACTCGTGCCGTGGAAGAGGAACCGGCGAACGCCGCTGCATGGCGAATTCTAGCCAAAATATTCTTGGCGACCGGCCGCTATGCCGAGGCTGAAAGCACGTTAGCGACCTTCCAGGCTAGCCATCCATCGGATCCCTCGCTCTGGAATCTCTTGGGCGAGGTACAGTATTCGAGGGGGCGCTTACCGGAAGCGGAACAGTCGTTTCGCAATGCAGTTTCGGGGAGAGCATCGGATTCCCTGACAGCTCTACTCAACCTGGCCGTACTGCGTTTCGAACGCGGCGAAGAAGACGCGGCGCTACGCGAGTTCGATCGCTTTATCGATATATACAACACGCGTAGGGGTCGGCTCTCGCCGAGCGAGCTCGCTGCCGTGGCGGAAGCTTGTCGCTACCTCGGTCGACTGGATCCTCAGTTGTTCAAGGACGCACTGCGTGCCTACGACGAGGCTATAGCTGCGGACTCCGCCGACCTCGATAGACGGGTCCGACTGGCGGAGCTTTTTCTCGAAAAATACAACTCGACCGATGCGGCGAACACTCTGCGCGATGTGTTGGCTGTCAATCCGAAGCATGCGCGCGCTCTTTTGGCCATGGCTCGCGTTCGTTACTTCGACGGTGAATCCGATGCGGAGCGATACCTGGCGCGCAGCCTCGCTGTGGATTCCGTGAATCCAGGTGCGCACGCGCTTGCCGCGACGTTGTTGGCGGACGCTGAACTGTACGCTGAGGCTGCCGAGCGTGCTATGCGGGGATTGGTGGCTGACAGCGGTGCTCCAGAGGTACTCGCGGTGCTAGCTGCTGCGCGCTACTTGATGGGCGACAGTGTCGGATCGCGCGAAGCTCTCGCGCGCGTGCATGCGCGGCGGCCGCGCTCGGGCGATGCCGAGGTAGTGCTGGCCGGGATGGCAGCGCGAGCGCGCCTCTACGCGGAGGCTGTCGCTTTCTCGGAGGCGGCTATCCGCCGCGATCCTCGTAACGCGAGGGCGCGGGCGCTGCTGGGCATTAACGCATTGCGTGTCGGTGATATCCAACGTGGGCGCGAAGAGCTAGAGGCGGCTTTTGCGCTCGACCCTTACGACGTCTGGGCGAAGAACACACTGGATCTCTTGGACACGTTCGAAGACTACCGTGAAATACGTGCCGGGCGCTTCTTGTTCGTGATCGAATCGAAGGATGCCGAGCTGCTATCGTTGTATGCCAGCCCGCTCGCGGAGGAAGCGTACGATTCGCTAGCGAGTCGCTACGGCTATCGACCGGCGACGCCGATTCGGGTGGAATTTTTCAGAAGCCATGCCGACTTCTCGGTGCGAACCGTCGGTTTGGCGGGACTGGGTGCGCTGGGTGTCAGTTTCGGACGGGTAGTCGCCATGAGCTCTCCAGGCGGCCGGCGCCCCGGCGAATTCAACTGGGGGAGCACCTTGTGGCATGAGCTTGCCCATGTCTTCACGCTCGAGATGAGTGGTCACCGCGTGCCGCGCTGGTTCAGCGAGGGACTATCGGTGTACGAGGAGCGTCGTGCCAGGCGCGGCTGGGGGGACGATCCATCGCCACTTTTCATCGCTGCCTACGCAGCGGGCAAGCTGCCGCCGCTGAGCCGACTTAACGACGGTTTCATGCGGCCCTCGTACCCCGAGCAAGTCGTGCTCTCGTACTATTTGGCTTCGCTGGCATGCGAGATGATCGAACGAGAGTTCGGCCTCGATGCTATTAGGGCGATGCTGCACGGCTACCGCGCGGGCAAGACCACTGAGCAGCTTTTCAGAGAGGTCCTGCGCAGCGATCAGAGTGCTCTAGACCGGCGTTTCGACGCCTGGATAAGGCAGCGTTTTGCACGCGAATTCGAGGCCGTACGTCCACGTAACGCTCCGGAAGATAGAGCTGACGGAAGGGGCGGGATAGGGATTGCTATCGAAGGCCCGTACGTGGAGGCTATGCG
>DATMBI010000269.1:0-4022 GCA_035559375.1 Gemmatimonadaceae bacterium
CGACCGCGAGGCGACCAAGAACCGGCCCGCCCTGGTGCTCTCCGATCCGGCCGCCTTCAACACCCCTGCGGGCCACTCGGTCATGGCCATGATCACGTCGGCGGCCAACCCACCCTGGCCGCTGGATTGCTCGATCGAGGATTTGTCCGCCGCCGGGCTGCCGGCGCCGTCCAAAGTGCGCTTCAAGCTCTTCACCCTGGACCACCGCCTGGTCCGCGGTCAGCTCGGTCGGCTCAGCGCCGCCGACGAGGCCCGAGTCCGCGAGGGACTGGCCACGCTGCTCGGGCTACAGGGCCAAGAGCGGCCGAGCAGGAGACCGAGCCGCAGGGACAGGCGGTGACAGACGCCGAGCGCCCCGAAGAGCTCCGCCGCGAGCGCCTGGCCGCCTTCGCCACCGAGGACTTCCTCGTCCTGGATCTCGTACACCGAGACCAGCCCATGCCCGATTTGCTGAAGCCGCGGCTGGAGCCCTTGCTGGAGCAGGGCGTCATCGAGCGGATCGGCCGGGGCCGCGGGGTGCGCTACCTGCTCTCTCGCCGGTTCTACCGGTTTCTCGAAAGACCTGCGGTCTACACGCGCAGGCGAGGGCTCGACCGGGAAACCAACAAGGCGCTACTCCTCAAGCACACCCAGGACTCGGGCGGCGTCGGAGCCACCTTTGGCGAGCTCCAGGAGGTGCTGCCCGGCTTGAGTCGGAACCAAGTCCAGACCCTCCTGCGCGAGCTGAAGCGCGAGGGCCGGATCAGGGTGGAGGGAGCAACCAAGGGAGGCCGATGGTTTCCGGCGACCCTAAAACGCAATTCGACGCAATGAACGCGCAGTTCCGACGCAATTGGGCTACGAAGTGCCTGTCAGGCGACGGGTTGGACGCCCCGGCAAAAACCCAATTCGGGCGCCGAACGTGCAATTCCGCCCCAATTCCGCAGCCCTATTCATGCACCCCGATGGCCGTGCCGCCCACCTGCATCTTCGCGAGCCGCCTGCCTGCCCCGCAGCGGGAACGCGACCCCCGGATCGGGCGGCTGCGGTTCATCGAGGTGAAAGGGAGGGTGGCAGCGGCCGACACCATCACGGCGACCCGGAACGAGATCCTGACGTCCCTGAACAAGCCCGACGACTACATCCTGGCCATCGTGGAGTTTCTCGGCGGCGATCACTCCCGGGTCCACTACGTGCGCCGCCCCTTCCGCCGGGAGCCGGACTTCGGGGTGACGAGCGTGAATTACGCGCTGGCGGAGCTGCTGGCGCGGGCGGAGGAGCCGGCGTGAACCGCGGTAGTTACAGAGCTGATTAAGGGCTAAAAGAAGCGTATGGAATCGATCCGTGTGCACCAGCGACTGAGGCCTTCCCGGTACGCCTTCATCGTACCGAAAGGCAATCTGACAGAAGCACTTAAAGCTGTCTCACTAAGCACGGTCCTCTGGGGTGGAATTTATAACCCCATCATCCCGGTTGAGCCAGAGGGCGAACGGAATGGCCTACTCAAGGCGTTCGATCCAGACGTCCTCGTCAATCTAACGGGCGCTGATCTCCCACCTGAATTGGCCAACCCACACAGTTCGCGTATTGTCGGAGCGCATGACGTTGTCAAGGCGGATCAAGGCACAGGACGACGGCGGCTTGGCTTTGGGTTCAACATCCTTCCTATCGTCCGCCACGTACACGAGCGAGAGGTCAGGTTCGTCAGTGGACCCACCCGTGCTCTCGTAATTCAACCGGAGGACGCACCCAACTGGCCTGAATTTGCGGCGTTCGTCTGCGGCTCTTTCAGGTGGCTGCCCGCTATGGATATTGACTTCGAAAGAGCCTTCAAGGGCGGTCTTCGCGCCACGGACTCGCACCTGCCAAATCTCACGCCCCCGCCCGACGGTGTTGTACCGTTCGACTTTACCCGCTACGGGCTGGAGCTCCTCGGCGGCCGAGCCAACTTTTCGAGTCACATCATCTACATTGGAGACCACACTGGCTTGACCGACCTCGTCGAGTTCTGGAACATCCGAGCTACGGGACGCATGGTTGTCTTTGTCCCGATCGCGGCCTACCGCAACTTCGAGCCTTCCATCCGTGCCGTGGCTACCGAGGGGCGCTATCGCATCAACCAGGAAATCGAAAACCACGCAGACTTGCAGAAGGGCCCAAGCGTACCTGAGGCTACCTTCGAGGAGGTGTGCAACTGGGTCGATACTCTGGGTCTTGGACCCCTTCCCAGGCGCTGCTGGCGCCCCCGGTTCGGACCCGAGATTGAACGTTACATTGGCGATATCGACGTGGCAGAAATCTCGGCCAAGGAAGGCGAGGAGATCTCTATCCTCGACGATGGCCGGATGACACCGGTAAAAGTGATCCCGCCGCCGTATTTGGAGGACCGGGCGCCGTACCAGGAGTTTTCTTGGTCGGTCGAGGTAACCATGAGCGGCGGCTATACCCAGCCGGAGTATATGTTCTCCTTTCCTAACGAGCCTGAAGTCGAAGCGGTAGCCCAGGGTGCGGTTATCGGCGCACTCCCGCCAGCCCGACTCGGGCGCCGAGGCTTGGTGGTTCACCGGGACCGGCCACGCTCAACCATCGCATTGATTCCCGTTCGCACGGCCGACGTCTTTCAGGCGCTGTTCCGTCAGGCTGGCCTCAGAGGCGAGGCGAGCGAGCCCGGACGCTACGCCGAACAGATCATCAAGAAGATGGGCTCGCTCCACGGTGACTGTCGGATCTTCAAAATCTGTGGTGTCCGCAAGGTTCTCGATCGTCTCAGCAAGGGCTCGACCCTCACAAAAGGAAACATCAGGGACATTGTCGAAGATACCAATCCGGATAACTACAATCAGATAAACTGGCGCCCCGAACTCTACGAAGACCTGATTCTTCGCTACGGCCAAAAGCGCCCCTTGAACTTCAGCACAATCTTTGACCTGCTTCTCGAAAAGCGGGTCATCCGGCCTGGCTCTGTATTCGAGTGTCGATCGTGCTCGAAGCGAGAGTGGTACCATGTCAGCGAATTCACCGAAGAGTACACGTGCCGCTTCTGTTTTACGCGCCAGCGTGTGAGTTTCGGGTCATCCCTCGAGTGGCAGTACAAGGCTGACGGCCCCTTCCAGATCGGTGATTCGGCGCAAGGCAGCGTTGCCGTTATCTTGTCACTCTGGCGTTTTGAGCACCTAAGTCACCTCAGAGGCCGCTACGTGACGTCTCAGAAGCTCACCGCGCAGGATACCCGCAGAAAGTACGAGATTGACTACGCGTACGTGGTAATGGGGATGTTTGACACCTCGTACGAGCTCGTCCTGGGCGAGGCGAAAAGCTTCGGCGAGTTTACCGAAGACGAGGTAGAGAAAATTGCGGAGATCGCCTGTCGGTTTAAGCACAAGCCGTATATCGCTTTTTCGACGCTCAAGGACAGCTTTTCTGATGCAGAAAGAAGCCGCGTACGCCAGCTCGTGGATCGTGGCTACAGGGTGATCGCTCTGACGCGGGAGGAGCTCGACCCTTATGATCTTCACGAGCGCTTTCGAGCGTTAGGTCGTCCGTTTGCGGTAAGCCTTGAGGATCTCTCCCTAAATACGACTAAGCTTAACATAGGCCGGTGACCTAGAAGAGAAGCGCATGGCTATTTCCAAGAGACTGATCGAAGTGGCGTTGCCGCTGCCGGAGATCAACGATGCCTCGGCGTACGACAAGATGCCGGGGATCGGGGCGCATCCGAAGGGGATCCACCACTGGTGGGCGCGGCTGCCGCTGCCGGTGAGCCGGGCGGTGCTCTTCGCCTCGGTGGTGGACGACCCCTCGGCCCACCCGGAGAAGTTTCCTAGCGAAGAGGCTCAGGAGCGGGAACGGGAGCGGCTCTTCGGGATCGTGCGGAAGCTGATGGAGAAGCAGCTCCACAAGCGCCCGGAGGTCTATGCCGAGGCCCGCGCCGAGATGCTGAAGTACTGCGACGGTCGGCTGCCGCCCGTGCTCGACCCGTTCGCAGGCGGGGGCTCGATCCCGCTGGAGGCGGCCCGGCTGGGGATGGAGGCGTACGCCGCTGA
>DATMBI010000270.1:0-9501 GCA_035559375.1 Gemmatimonadaceae bacterium
CTTCGCCATGCTCAAGGGGTGGCGCAACTACCTCTGCCTGGCGCGACTCGAACGTGCACGAGCCGAAAGTTCCACTCTTTTCGACGGAGGCCGCGTAGCCGAGCTCGAAGCGTTGGCCGAATGGGCGGAGCGTACGCGCGACGGCTCGCTGAGCGATCTCCCTGCGCAGCCGGCCGACGAAGTGTGGGACGAGGTCAGCGCCGAGCCAGACCTGTGCCAGCGGGTTCGCTGCCGGTTCTTCGACGCCTGCTTCCTGTTCGAGGCCCGGCGGCGCGCTGCTCGCGCCGACGTCATCGTAGTCAACCATCATCTCCTGCTGTCAGATCTCGCGGTGCGGCGCACTACCCAGAACTGGGAGGAGGCCGCAGTACTGCCACCTTTCAGCCGCCTCGTAGTGGACGAGGGGCATCACTTGGAAGATGCAGCAGCGTCCCACTTGGGGACGTCGGTGAGCAGCCAAGGTTTGGATCGGCTGCTGGGGCGCTTAGAGCGCAAGGGGAAGGGACTGTTGCCGGCACTGCTCGCCAAGTTGCGTGCCGGCAACGACAGCTTCGCTGAACTCGGCAGAGAGATAGTGGAGGGGCGGCTGCTCCCATCGGTACGCACGGCGTCCTACCAGGTAGATGCGGTATTCGGGTTGCTCGCTGCGGCTGTGGCGGACGCGCAGCAGCAGGTCGTGCGTCTCGACTCCGACTTTCTGTCGAGCCCAGTTTGGGAGGGAGGATTGCGACAGGGAGTGGAGGACTTGGTCCGAGAGCTCGATCTCCTGAGCTGGGAGTTGGCGGAACTCGGAGAGAGGCTGGAAGTAGAGGGTGTGCTAGAGGGTGTTTACGAATCGAGCGTTGCCGAGCTGGTGGCAGTGGGTCGGCGCCTGCAGGCAGCTGCAGACGCGCTGCGCGGTGTATTGGCGCCGGGCGGGGTAGGAGACGATGTCGTTCGCTGGATCGAGGTGCGAGGCCGCCGCGGGAACGTAGCGGTGGTGGCGGTTCCTCTGGAGTTGGCTCCGATCCTCCGCGAAGACTTGTTCCGTCGCATGGAAACGTGCGTCGTGACGAGTGCCACCCTTTCGGCCGACGGCCGTTTCGATTTCTTGCGCTCGCGCTTGGGCTTGGACCACGCCGACGTGGAGCCCATGTGCGCAGCCTTTCCCTCTCCGTTCGACTATCGAGAGCAGGCGCTACTGGGGATACCTACCGACATAGCGTCGCCTAACGAGGTTGGCGAGCCGCACGTGCAAGGCGTCGCTGCCGTGCTGGCGGAACTGGCCGGCGTGAGCGATGGTGGGATCTTCGCCTTGTTCACTAGTCATCGCGACGTTCGGCGCTGCGCCGAGCTGTTGCGCCAGCGGGGTTTGGATGCTAGTTGGCCCTTGCTAGTACATGGCGAAGACTCGCGCGCCGCCTTGTTGCGCCGGTTCACGCGGTCGGGGCGGAGCATCCTCCTCGGGACAGCTAGCTTCTGGGAAGGAGTGGATGTGCCCGGCGAGCCGTTGCGTGCGATACTCCTGGCCCGGCTTCCGTTCCGTGTGCCGACGGAACCGCTGACCGCAGCTCGCTGCGAGCGCATCGCACGCGATGGCGGCGACCCCTTCCGTGACTACATGCTACCGGACGCTGCCTTGCGATTGAAGCAGGGGTTCGGTCGCCTCATTCGCACTAGCTCCGACCGCGGAGCCATAGTTCTCACGGATCCACGTATTCTCGCCCGCTCCTACGGTACGGTTCTCCTGGAAACACTACCACCGGCTCGCCGGGTTATCGGGACGTGGCACGAAGTGCGATCGGCTCTGGAGCGGTTCTTCGGCCGGGGTGCTCCCCGCGGCCCGCGAGGACCGATGGAACGGAAGGTGACGGAGAGCCACTGATTACGGGCTGCTCCGAGGACTAGCTTATCTGCATGAACCCAACGTCATGGTTACCGTCGAAGATCGTGTGCGTAGGCCGCAACTACGCGGCCCACGCGCGCGAACTGGGCAACGAAGTGCCTAGCGAGCCACTGCTATTCTTGAAGCCACCGTCCGCCATCGTGAGGGACGGTGACTACATCGTCCTTCCGCCCGAATCGCGCCAGGTGGAGTACGAGGGTGAAATCGGGGTGATAGTAGGACGGAAATTGAGGCGAGCGACCGAAGCCGAAGCGGCGACCGCTGTGGCCGGGCTGGTAGCAGTAAACGACGTTACGGCTCGCGACTTGCAACGGAGTGACAGCCAGTGGACGCGCGCCAAGGGGTTCGACACCTTCTGTCCAGTCGGGGAACCGGGAGCTGTCCCAGGCGATTTAGCGGCCATCGAATTGGTGACTCGCGTGAACGGTCAAGTGCGGCAGCGAGCTTCCAGCGCGGACATGATCTTCTCTATTCCGTTTTTGCTGGCCTACATCAGTCGCATCATGACGCTGCTGCCAGGGGATCTAGTGGCTACGGGAACACCGGCTGGAGTAGGTCCGCTTCAGCCGGGGGACGAGGTGGAAGTGGAGGTGGCCGGGTCGCTTCGGGTGCGCAATCGGGTCCGAAGCGAATAGTCACTGGCGACTAGAGGCAACTCTTCGGTCAGATGGGGTACTGAACGAGTAACCGTACCGCGTCAGGAGGCGTAGGGGGTTGCTGGACGCTGAGGTGTTGGAAAAGGCGGACTGAAAAAGCCTCGGAGTACTAGTGCGGAGCCGAGTTACAGCCGCCACATTGTAGCAGAGGACGAGAGGGACCGGTGACCAGGCACGTTGAGTGGCGGACATTTTCTCGCAGGCGACACGCCATAGCGGCCGCGCGCCGCAGCGGCCCGGCCGCTGTGGTCTCGGTGTTGGCGCACGTGGCGCTGCTGGCACTGCTGGTCCATCTGGTCCGCACTCCGCTCGTGGTGGAGCGCATCTTCGGGATACCGAAAGCGCCCCCTGCGCTAGAGGAACACGTCACCTTCGTAGGGATAGCGCCTGACCGAATGGTGAGCGCGGTACCAAGCCGTCTACCCAGTAAGGCAGGTGTTCGCCCGGACCGTGCCTCCGAGCCCGTTGCGGCTCCGGTCGGCGTACCAGTAGCGGTACCGCCAGCTCCCTCGCCAGCAGGAGCCACCGGATCGCCGGCCGCGGGCGCGGGCGGACCGGTGACGGGGGGAGGCGGTGCCACACGGGGCGTTCAACCGACCTTCGCGGATCCGCGAGTCTGGGTAGCCGACCCGCCGTTCGTTTACGCACCTAAGACAGCCGAAGAGCGCCTGGATTCGGCCCTGGTCACTTCGCTCGAGCGGTACAAGGATTCGCTCGCCCGCTTCGGTTACTCTCCCAATCGCTTCGAGCGCGGCGACTGGACCGTGGAGAAGGACGGCAAGAAGTACGGCATAGATCGCGAGTACATCCGGCTGGGTCGGTTCAGCCTCCCCACCGCACTGCTGGCTCTCTTGCCTCTCAACAAGATTCAGGCCAATCCGATCGCAGCAGAGCGGGAGCGCTCCATGGCCGCCATCAGAGGCGACATTCTTTACCACGCCGAGGCGGCGATGAACGAAGAGGAGTTTCGGCGGGCGGTGAAGGCGATTCGGGATCGCAAGGAGCGGGAGCAAAAGGCCAAGCGCGAGCAGCAGAGCAAGGGGCGAACGCCGCCAACCACCTCGCCGGGAGAAAGGCCGCCACGCTGAAAGCTGCGGCCCTAACGGGTACCTGCTGCAGCCCGTTCGAGGTATTCCAGCGCGTCGCTGATCCGATCCAGCGTGCGCTCGCGTCCCATCGCAACCAACACGTCGAATATTCCGGGGCTGACCGCTAAGCCCGTAAGAGCGACCCTCAGAGGTTGGAATACCGCGCCTCCAGTCACCCCGAGTTCGTTGGCGAGCGAGCGCAAGGCTGCTTCGAGCGGGTCGGGTTGCCACTGCACGGTGCGCAGCCGCTCTGCCACAGCAGCCAGCAGCCGGGCTGCCGCCGCCGGATCCTTCCAGTTCTTGGCAACAGCCTCAGGGTCGTACTCGATATGCGGCTTGAAGTACGGTCCTGCCTGCCGCACGATGTCGTGCGTGGTTCTGGCTCGCACTCTCAACATGGCCAGCAGCGAAAACCACCACTCGCGCCGAGCTTCCAGCTCCGCATGCGTAGCCAACCCAGCTTCCACCATCAGGGGTCGAACGATCGCATCTAGCTCCTCCAGCGGCATGAGGCTCAGGTGCTGGCCGTTCATCCACTCCAGTTTCTTCGGATCGAAGATGGAGGGCTTCTTGAGGAGCCCCTCCACCGAGAACAACTCGATCAGCTCGGGTACCGTCATGATCTCGCGGTCACCCCCAGGCGACCATCCCAGCAGAGCCAGGAAGTTGACCATGGCCGAGGGGACGATTCCGAGGTGCTGATAATCGGCGACCGCAGTGGCCCCGTGGCGCTTGCTGAGTTTTTTCCCGTCCAAGCCATGGATCATGGGCAGGTGGGCGAACGTCGGTAGTGGCGCTCCCAGTGCCCGGTAGAGCATGATCTGTTTGGGTGTGTTCGAAATGTGGTCATCGCCTCGCATGACGAGAGTGATGCCCATCGCGATGTCGTCTGACACCACCGCCATGTTGTAGACCGGGGTACCGTCGGAACGGAGGATGATGAAGTCGTCGATGTCCTTGTTAGGAAACGAGATCTCCCCGTGCACCAGGTCGTTCCAACTTGTCGTGCCCTCGGGTACACGGAATCGTATGGCATATGGTTCACCGCGGGCCAGCCGCCGCTCCACCTCCTCGGGTGGAAGCTCCGCCATCTCGCGTACGCGGAAGATTCGCCCCTGGGCTAGCGCCTCCTTGCGCAGCCTCTCCAATTCGTCCGGGGGCGTGAAGTCGCGATAGGCGTGGCCGGTGTCGAGGAGCCGGCGGGCGTCGCGCTGGTGGCGCTCCAAGTTGGCGCCCTGATACACCACCTCCTCGTCCCAGATGAGGCCCAGCCAGGCGAGTCCCTCGAAGATGGCCCGCGTGCTCTCTTCCGTGGAGCGCGCCTTGTCGGTGTCTTCTATCCTGAGGAGAAACTTGCCGCCGTACTTTCGGGCGAAGAGCCAGTTGAAGAGTGCGGTACGCGCCCCGCCAACGTGAAGGTACCCTGTCGGCGAGGGTGCAAAGCGAAGTCTAGGTATCACAAGCGGAGACGGAGGGATTCGAACCCTCGATACGGGTTTAAGCCCGTATAACGGTTTAGCAAACCGCCGCCTTCAGCCTCTCGGCCACGTCTCCCCAGGCCGTCCGGCCACGCGCCACCAGAACGACCGCTGACACGGCATCATATTCGGGTAGACCCACGCAGTCAACGCTGACGAGATCAGGCTGCCTAGCAACCGCGAGGGCACACTGAGTGTCCAATGGGCCGTAACGGAGCTGATCCGAGGGTCCCCAGCCGACGAGGCACTATGTCGTTCGCGAGTATAGGTCACTTCCTAGTTGCCTGGCTGCTGCTGGCGTCCGCTGTGGCTGCGCAGGAACCAGTGGCACGAGCCGTCGCCGACAGCAGCGGCAACCTGCCTCGTGTGTTTCTGGACTGCCAAGCCACCGGTTGCGATGCCGACTTTCTCAGGACCGAGCTGCGCTGGTTGAATTTTATCCGCGAACGGACGTTGGCCGACGTTTACATAATGGTCACCGAGCGCACTACGGCAGGCGGTGGCCGAGAGTTCACGGCCACGTTCGTGGGGCAGGGACCGAACATGCGAACCGATACGGCTGTGGTATTCGCTAGGCAAGGCAGCACCCAGGACGAGCTGCGCAGAGTGCTAGCCAGGACGATCGCGCAAGGCATGCTCCCGTTCGTGCGAGGCACGCCGCTGTCGGAACGGTTGAACGTGACCTTCTCGGCACCGCCGGGAGGTGAACCTTCACCCACGCGCGGTGCCCGGGATCGCTGGAATCTCTGGGTCTATCGGATCGGGTTCAGTGCTTTCGGCAATGGCGATCGCAACTACAAGCAGACCTATCTCAGTGCGTCGCTACGAGCCAGCCGCACTACTGACTCGTGGAAGCTTCTAGCCAGCGTGAATGGATCGTATGCAGAGAATCGCTATCTCTTGAGTGCTGGGCAGGCGCTCAACACCTACCAGCACAGTTACGGTTTCGAGGTGCTCGCTGTAAGTAGCGCTGGTCCCCATTGGTCCCGGGGGATTCAGCTCACGGGTTCGGCCGCTACGACGGCGAACCTCGACTTCGCGCTCAGAGTCGGGCCGGCTGTAGAGTACGATGTCGTGCCATATTCGGAGTCGACGCGGCACCAAATCGTGCTACGATACGGGCCAGGGTTCCGGTTCTACAACTACCGCGATTCGACGATCTTCAACGAGCTGGCCGAGAGCAGAACCGATCACCGGCTGACGGTAGCGACCGACATCCGGCGTCCCTGGGGGAACTTGGGCGGCTCGCTCGTGTTCAGCCAGTATCTGCACGACTTGTCGAAGCGCAGCGTTACTCTGAACCTCGGGGCTCGCTGGCGAATCGTGTCGGGTCTCGAGTTCAACGTGGACGGCTACTACTCCCGCATCGCAGACCAGCTAGCCTTGCCTCGTGGTGCGGCCACGGACGAGGAAATCCTACTTCGGCTCAAGCGCTTGCAGACGAGCTACTCGTACTTCATCTCGGCTGGTCTCAGCTACACCTTCGGATCGGTCTTTCAGAACGTAGTCAACCCGCGCTTCACTCAGAGCACCTACATTCCGTTCTAGTTCGCGCTGCCAGTCTGGTCTAGAATCTCGCGGACTTTCCGCGTCAGGGCCACGGTAGTGAACGGCTTCTGAAGCAAAGCGACTCCGTGGTGCAGCAGCTCGGCACGAAGAATAGTGTCGTCCGTGTATCCTGACATGAACAGCACTCGCAAGTCCGGGTGGCGCCTTTGTGCTTCCTCGGCGAGAGAACGGCCGCTTACCTGGGGCAGAACCACGTCAGTCAACAGAAGGTCTACTTTCGTACTGGAGAGCAACTCGAGCGCCGATCGACCGTTATCAGCCTCTAGCACCGTGTAGCCACGGCCGCGCAGCACGCGGGCTAACACATTCCGCAGCTGTTCCTCGTCTTCGACCAGAAGTATGGTTTCCGTGCCGCCCCGCTGCGGCTCGACCGCTGGGTGGGTTGTCTCAGATTCGTGCGACTCGTCCACAGGGAGATAGACTTTCATCGTTGTACCCACGCCCGGTTCGCTGTACACGCCGATGTGCCCGCCGAATTGCCTGACGATGCCGTAGCTCGTGGCGAGTCCTAGACCCGTGCCCTTGCCCGGAGGTTTGGTCGTGAAAAACGGTTCGAAAAGATGAGCTTTCACGTAGTCTGTCATTCCGGTCCCGGTGTCGGACACCGTGATGAGCATATAATCGCCCGCACGGGCGTCGGGGTGACTGCGTACGTACTCCTCGTCGAGCGTAACGCTCGAGGTCGAGACAACTAACGATCCACCGTCCGGCATGGCGTCCCTCGCGTTGACGGCCAGATTGATCAGCACTTGCTCCAGCAGAGCACGGTCCATCGAGACCTTTCGCGCAGCTGGATCCAGATGAGTACGATACGTGATATGCTCTCCTATGAGGCGCGGGAGCATGGATTCTAGTCCCTGAATCACCTCGTTGACATCCAGCAATACTGGTTCGACCACCTGCTTGCGCGAGAACGCCAGCAGTTGGCGCGTGAGGATACCTGCGCGCTCTGCCGCACGCGATATTTCCTCGAACGCCTGTCGTGCGACAGAGGAGAGCGCGGGATGGTCACGAGCGAGGTCGCACTCGGCGTAGATGACCGAAAGCATGTTGTTGAAATCGTGGGCCAATCCGGCGGCTAGTTGGCCGACAGCTTCTAGCTTCTGCGATTGCCGCAGCCGTTCTTCGAGAGCCAGTCGCTCCGTGACGTCCTGGACCACGACCAGGCGCGCAGGCCGTCCCTCGAAGACGACGTCGTGCGAAGAGATCTCGACTTGGATCGGTGTACCGTCCTTCTTGCGATGGCGCCAGGGTCCCGACCTCGAAGCATCGCCCAAGCCATCTTCCAGGAATTCCAATAGGCGTGGAACCTCTTCCTCCGGCCGGATATCCTTGATCGTCATCGCGAGAAACTCTTCCCGCGAGTAGCCGTAGTGAGCTACCGCAGCCTCGTTTACGGCCATGAACCGCAGCGTCTCCAGGTCGTACACCCACATCGGTTGCGGCGTAGCCTCGAAGAGCAGCCGATAGCGCGCCTCCGATTGGGAGAGCTGCTGAACGTTAGCTTCCAGGCGCGCCTTCATCTCCCGGACGCTGTCCAGCATGGAATTCAAGGCCGTAGCGAGGTCGCCGACTTCGTCGTTGCTGCTCGCTACCAAACGGCGGGAGTAGTCGCCGGTCGATACGAGGCGTGCGTTATCGGCCAATTCTCTTAGCGGGCGAGTGAGCCGCCTGCCGAGCCACCATGCCGCGGAAACACCTGCAGCACCGAGGATGGTAGAGAACAGCACCAGGCGCGCCAGCATGCGCCTCGGAGCGGCAAGAACGGCCGAGTACGGCATTTCCACACCGATAGTCCATGGCGTACCCGGCACCCGCTGGAAGGCTGCCAGGCGGCGTCCAGAGGGCCCGCGCTCGTACTCCACCACCTCTCCGTCTGCGCCCAAGCGCGGGGGGACTGACACAGGCTCGACCAAGTTGGTCCACAGACCTGTGTCTCTGTTTCCGAGGTAAAGGATCGTCGACGAACCTATGAGCTGCCGCAGCTGTTCGAGTGCCTGAACGTTGGCCGCCCCGATGCGGCGCCACAGAACCAAAACACGCCTCGAGCGCTCGAGTCGTACCGCTACGGAGTGCACAACCAAGTCGTTCACGAGCGCCACCGGACCCACCACAGGGGCACCCCCGGGGTTGGCCAGCGCCAGAAGCTGAGTGTGAAGCGAGTCGGGAACGAGACGGGGAGTAGGCCTGGCCAGTAGTACCGACCCCGCTGGATCTAGGAGCGTCGCAGCGATTGGCTGGCTAGCGCGCCGGAGCAGACTGTCCAGGACCGTGGCCAGCGCTAGCGAATCGGCGGCTGGAGGACCGATGGCTAGCGCAGGCGAGCGCGCGAACTCCTGCAGTAGGGTGGCCTGCTGGCGGGCGGCGGCTGCGAACAGGCTCGCCAGCTGGCTGTCGAGGCTCAGTACTCTCTCGCGACCGACATCGAGCGCTGTCTGGCGAGCCTGGAGGTACAACGCAACAGCGTGAACCCCGACCGCCGAAAGCACTGTTACCCCGGCAACCATGGCAAAACGACCAGCTATGGTCCGCCGGCGTACCGGGCGCGACCGACGGCCTAGCAATCTGCCGCCTCGCGAAACGTGAGCAAAGACTGCACGAGCGGAGGGCACAGGACTCGAACCTGTAAGGGTGTTTCCACCCGGCGGTTTTCAAGACCGCTGCCTTACCAATTAGGACTAGCCCCCCAAGTCTTAGGTAAAAAATCACGATTCCGCTGGGCACGGCGCAACTGGCGCGCGTGGCGGTCGCTAGCGCTGCGCTCGGCGTACGGCAGAGCCTACACTAACGACCGCTGCGCGGACTGCCTGTGTCCCTACGGGCGT
>DATMBI010000271.1:0-5148 GCA_035559375.1 Gemmatimonadaceae bacterium
CCCACCAACAGGAAGAAAACCGCCATAAGGCCGTCGTTTATCCACTGATGCAGCGACAGGGTCAGTGGACCGCCAGTGGCGCCTACGGTAATCGACGTCTCCCACAGACGGTGGTAGCTCTCCCAAAGCGGCGAGTTGGCCCATACCATGGCGATCGCCGTACAGGCCAGCAGCAGAACACCGCCAAGTACGCCGCGCCGCGCGAACTCTTGGAACGGCCGTAGCACCCGGTACGCGCGCCGCCGGGGACGTGCTCCCTCGGTCCCAGGTGCGCTAGCAGTGGATTCGGAGTCTCGCATCGCACTTACGGAACGAACAGCGTCAACTGTGGGACAACCGCGAGCGTTTTGCCCCGGCGAAGCGTAACCACTCCGGGCGGGAGGGGGGAGACCCTACTGGCGCTTGCTCGTTTCCTGCACGGGCCCTATTCTCGCTCGTACGTTTGCCGACACGGAGACAGTTACCATCAAATCGGTGGAGTTCGCGCATGCGACGATCTTACCCCTTCCTTCCGTTGCTCGGACTCTGGCTCTCGCTCGCCGCACCGGCGCGGTCGCAGGCCCAGAGTCTCACCAGGGAGGCCGGCTCAGGGACGCTGGCCTTGATCAATGCTCGTATCCACACGGTTACTCGTGGCACGATAGAGCGCGGTACCGTGGTGATCAGAAACGGTCTGATCGAGGCAGTGGGGGCCGCGGTTAGCGTACCGCCGGATGCCCGAGTGCTCGACCTGGCTGGAAAGACGGTCTATCCTGGCTTCATCGATTTGACGTCCTCGATGGGGCTACCACAACCGACCACTGCCGGGCGTGGTGGAGGACGGGGCGGATTGCCTGCTGAGGTGCTCGCTTTCCTCGGGCAGCAGCAGCCTGACACTGCGTCTGGTCCACGTTACGTTGGACTGGAACCGCAGCGCGACGTAGCAGCCGAAGTGCGCTTATCCGCTAGCGACGTGCAGGCGGCCCGCGCTCAGGGAATCACCTCCGTACTGGTGGCTCCGACGCGCGGCGTCTTCCGAGGGCTTTCGGCTTTAGTCCCGATGCGTGACGATACCGCGGCACGCTGGGTAGTGAAGGCCCAAGTCGCGCTGCACATGGGATACGAAACGGTACCGGGCCAATATCCCGGATCGCTCCTCGGCGTCATCGCCTACCAGCGCCAGGCGTTTTACGATGCCCAGCGCTTGGCACAGATACTGGATCGTTACAAGAGAGATCCCATGGGCGTGGTGCGGCCAACCTACGACGAAGGATTGGAAGCGCTGGTGCCCGTGGTGCGCGGCGAGCTGCCGGTGTTCATCGCGGCCAACAACGAGAACCAGATCCGGCGGGCGTTGGCTTTAGCCAGGGAATTCAATCTCAAGCTGACTGTGGTGGGCGCCACGGAGGGCTTTCGGGTCATCGATCAGCTCAAAAGTGCGAGGCCGCCTGTAGTCTCCGTCGACTTCCCGCAGCCTCAGCAGGTCACTGGTTGGCAGTACCAGTACGCACTTCGCAACGAAACCGACAGCGCCACACGCGCTAATGCAGTCCGGAAGCTGGTGGAAGGGAATGCTGCTGCGCTGCATCGGGCCGGCATCCGATTCGCGCTGGCCTCTGGTGGAACTGCGCCGAATACCTTCATCGCTAACGTGAAGAAAGCCGTCGCTGCCGGCTTACCGCGCGACGTGGCACTCGAAGCACTCACGATACGAGCGGCTGAGATAGCGGGCGTGGACCGGCAATTGGGCAGCGTCGAGCCTGGCAAGATCGCCAATCTTCTCGTCGTGGAAGGAGACGCACTCACCGACGGAGCCCGTCTCCAGGGAGTGCTCGTCGACGGTCATTACTACGAAGCGACAGCGGCCGCGCCCGCTGGTGGACGCGGTGGTAGGGGTGGTCGCGGTGGCGGCTTTTTACCTGCGAGCAATCGGGAGTGAACGATGAGTACGACGCACTACTTAGCGGTTCTGCGCCGCGGCTCCGCCAGTGCCGCGCGCCTCTTTTCGTTGCTTGCCTTCTTGGCGGCGGGAGTGCAGGGCTCTGTAGCCGCACAGCAGGCTGCTAGCCAAGCCTCGGCTGGCTTGGACCCGCTTTCCCTGCCGCCACCTCCGCCAGGGACGCTGGTCGCGATCACTAACGCCAACATCATGACCGCGAGCCACGGCACGATCATGAACGGTACCATCTTGATCCGCAATGGCAAAATCGCGGAGGTGGGTACGAACGTTCAGGTGCCGCCCGGCGCACGGATCATCGATGGGCGGGGGAAGTGGGTGACACCCGGTATAATCGACGCCCATTCGCATACGGCTGCCGAAGCCATCAACGAGGGAACGCAGTCGATAACTGCAGAGGTACGTATCGGCGATGTCCTGCGGCAAGACGGCATCACGCTCTACCGGCAGTTGGCGGGTGGCACCACGACAGTGAACATTCTGCACGGATCCGCCAACACCATCGGAGGCCAGAATGCGGTGCTCAAACTGCGCTTCGGCTTGCCGGTGGATTCCATGAGATTCGAAGGTGCTCCTCCCGGTATCAAGTTCGCTCTGGGCGAGAACGTCCGGCAAACTACGCGCCAGGACCCCACGCGCTATCCGCGCTCGCGTATGGGCGTAGAGGACGTTCTTCGCGATGCTTTCACGCGTGCCAGGGAATACCAGCGCGAATGGCAGGAGTACGAGAAGGCTAAGGCTGCCTACGAGCGCGGTCCTAGGAGACCGGGTACCAATCCTCCCATCCCTCCGAAGAAGGACCTGGAGCTTGACGCGCTAGTAGAGGTGCTCGAAGGTAAGCGACTCGTCCACTGCCACTCCTACAGAGCGGACGAAATCCTCATGATGCTGCGAGTCGCGAAGGATTTCGGCTTCCGGGTCGCTACGTTTCAGCACGTGCTGGAAGGCTACAAGGTTGCGGACGAAATCGCAGCCGCCGGCTCCGGCGCGTCCACCTTCGCCGACATGTGGGGTTACAAGATGGAAGCCTGGGATGCGATACCCCACAACGCTGCCTTGATGGCGGAGCGCGGCGTGTTAGTAACCATCAATTCCGACTCGGACGAGCGGGCGCGCCGGCTGTATCAGGAAGCGGCCAAAGCCATACGGTTCGGTGGCGCCTCCGAAGAAAGCGCTTTACGAATGATCACGCTCAATGCCGCGATCCAATTGGGCATCGACAAGCGAGTGGGCTCCATAGACGTGGGCAAGGATGCCGACCTGGCCATCTTCAACGGCCACCCGTTCGCACCAGCATCACGTGTCGAAATGACGCTCATAGACGGCCGAGTCTTTTTCGATCGCTCTACGGCGCCGACCTTGGAGTGGCTCATGGAGCGGATGAAACTGCGGCCCAAGGTTACTTCGGACGAGGAGGCCCGGCGATGATGTGGGTTCGGAGAAAGACGCCCAGTGCCGCTGCTTGGGTCGCTGGCGTTTTATTGGCACTTTGTGTTGTCCAGGGAGCCGCTGGCGCGCAGAGCGAGCAAAGCTACGTGATCCGAAACGCCACGGTGGTACCTGTGACCTCACCGCGGCTGTCCAACGCTTCGGTCGTGATCCAGAACGGCCGGATCGCAGCGGTGGGGACTAACGTACAGGTCCCGTCTGGGGCCACGATCATAGACGCCACGGGACTGTACGTTTACCCCGGACTCATCAACGCTGGTACCCAACTAGGGCTTATCGAAGTCGGTGGCGTGCCCGGGCCGGATGACACGCGCGAGCTCGGGGATTTCAATCCTCAGAACGTCACCATGACAGCCGTCAATGCCGGCTCGGCCCACATCGGTGTGACTCGAGCCAACGGCATCACTACGGCACTTACGGCTGCGGGTGGTTCTGTGATGTCCGGTATAGCAGCGTTGATCAATCTCGCTGGCTACACCAACGAGGAAATGGTAGCCAAGGAGCGTGCCGCGCTTCTCCTTTCCTGGCCCTCCCT
This sequence comes from Gemmatimonadaceae bacterium, assembly GCA_035559375.1. Classification (GTDB taxonomy): domain Bacteria; phylum Gemmatimonadota; class Gemmatimonadetes; order Gemmatimonadales; family Gemmatimonadaceae; genus DATMBI01. Next base: position 3,921 of record DATMBI010000271.1, read on the forward strand.
AGCTGGTGGCGGCGGCCGTGGTGGCGGCGGCGGCCGCTTCGGTGGGTTCGGGCAGGCGGGGAGCGAAGCCGAGCAACGGGCCGAGTACGAGCGGCGCGTCCACCAGATATACACTTGGTTCGGCGAAGCCAAGGCTTACAACGAGACGAAAGCGCGGTTGACAGCCAGTGGTGGCCAGTTGCCTTCGAGTTTCCGCACTAATCTCAAGTACGAAGCCATGGCACCGGCACTGCGTGGCGAGATGCCGGTCCTGGTCGATGCCAACACAGTAGACCAAATGCGCGACGCTATTCGCTTCGCGGATAGCATGAAGGTGCGCATCATCATCCGGGGTGCGCGGGATGGCTGGAGGTACGCTGACACGCTGGCGGCAAAAAGAATCCCCGTAATCGTGGGCCCCGTCACTACCGTTCCGGGAAACGACGACCCCTATGATTTGATTTACGCCAACCCCGGTGTCATGGCGAAGGCAGGGGTGCTGTTAGCCTTCCAGTCGGGCGGCGCATCGAGTGCACGCGACCTGCCGTACGAAGTCGGGCTGGCTATCGCGTACGGACTCGATCCGGAAGAGGGGTTGAAGTCCATCACCATCAACCCCGCAAGGATCTTCGGTGTGGACAACGAGTACGGCTCTATCGAGGTCGGCAAGTGGGCCAATGTCATCGTGACGACAGGCGATCCCATCGACATTCGCAGCAGCATCAAGGAGATATTCGTCAAAGGACGCCGCATGGCGTTCGACGACCACCACACCCGGTTGTACGAATTGTACAGAGCTCGCCCCAAGCCACCGGCCACGAAGCCGCCGCGGTAGCGAACACGGGCCGCTGAACCACAGAGCGAGGCGCCAGGCTGTGGCCGGCGCCTCGCTCTTTTTCAGGGACGCGGCTCCTTCGAGCCTCCGAACTCGGTCGCTGACCGGGTCACCGAAGCCATTATACGCTCCCAGGCCCGAGCTACGTTGCTTGTCTCCTCGGGAGCGATGGGTATCGGACCAGTACCCCCCACAGCCCTATAGAAGTCTGCCACCAGCGCTCGCAATCCTGGGTAGGCACTTTCCATCGCTATAGCACGCCTGACGACATTGATCGTCGCCTCGGTCATATGTTGGAGCGATACCCGGAAGGGATGCGCGAGCTTTTGCAGGCGGGATGCTGCTCCAGCTTTCAAGAGCAGCGCGTATCCATGATAAAAATCGAGAATACCCGTGCCAGCTTCACCGATTACA
>DATMBI010000272.1:0-10563 GCA_035559375.1 Gemmatimonadaceae bacterium
CCGCCGAGTTCGAAGAGAACTTTAGGGAGTACGGCCGCCAGGGTTATTCACTGGTCTTCGGACACGGCTTCGAGTTCCAGGACGCCGCTACCAGAGTCGCACCTAGGTTTCCCAGAACAGTGTACGTAGTGACTTCGGGGAGCATCGCCGGCCCGAACTATGCCGGGGTGGGCTTCGCCTTCCACGAGCCCGCGTACATCGCGGGGATCATCGCCGCCTCGGTGACCCGCACGGGAGTCATCGGCTGCATCGGAGGCCAGGAGCTCCCTCCCGTCAAAGCAGGATTCGAAGCGTTCGCAGCCGGAGCCCGTACAGTGAAGCCGAGCGTACGGGTCGTGGTCTCCTACGTGGGTAACTGGGACGACGTGAGCGCGGGGCGAGAGCAAGGGCTCGCGCAGATCGCTCAAGGAGTCGATGTCATCTTCCAGAACGCGGACGCTGCCGGTCTGGGCGTATTTCAGGCGGCCCGGGAAACGAAGCGTGCACTGGTGTTCGGTTCCAACGCAGACCAGAACTCGGTAGCTCCCGACGTGATTCTGGGGAGCGTAGTGATCGATCTACCGCACGCATTCTTGCTCGTTGCCAAGGAGGTGAAAGAAGGACGTTTCCGCGGACGCCGCATCGAGCTGGGAGCGGAGGACGATGTGGTGCGCTTGACGCTCAATCCTTTGCTGGCGTCGCGAATACCCGAGCCGGTTCGCCGACTCGCGGATTCAGTATGGGCAGAGTTTCGGGCGGGACGACCACCCTACTCCACGGCCTCGGCAAAGTCCACTTCGGAAGCCAGCTCGAGATGAGCGTTAGCGCGGCCACACTGGCAGCCTATCTAGACGATCTCCTTCGCACGCGCGAGTTCAAGGACTACCCGGGAGCGCTCAACGGCTTGCAGGTCGAACATCGCGGTCCCGTACGGTGCATCGGCGCAGCAGTGGACGCTTCGATGAAGGCCATCGTAAAGGCCGCCGAGCTCGGAGTGAACTTCCTGCTCGTTCACCACGGTCTTTTCTGGGGCGATCCTCAGCCACTGGTCGGAGCGCATTACCGTAAGATTGCAGCGCTGTTAGAGCGAGACATTGCGGTGTACTCGTCGCACCTGCCGCTCGACGCTCACGAGACGCTCGGCAACAACGTGCTCTTGGCGCGCGAACTGGGCCTGGAGCCTACACAGCCGTTCGCGTACGTCAACGGTATAGCCATCGGAGTCGCAGGCGAGTGCGATCGCGACACTGCTGACTTGCTCGTCGCACTCGATGTCTTCGCCGCTCGCTATGGCGGCCGAGTTCGCGCTACGGAGTTCAGATCAGGACAGCGCACTCGGCGTTGGGCCATTTGCACCGGAGCAGGTGCGTCCAGCGCGACGCTGAGAGAGGCGGCGGAGCTGGGATGCGACACATTGATCGCGGGAGAGGGACCTCACCATACCGCTGTGGCCGCGCCAGAGTTAGGCCTCACCGTCATCTATGCGGGCCACTACGCAACGGAAGCGCTGGGTGTACAAGCAGCCGCGGCGCACCTCGCCCAGCGCTTCGACCTACCTTGGCACTTCGTAGCGGCACCGACGGGCAGTTGATGGCGGCACTGCTGACTCTAGAAGACATCGTTAGGCGCTTCGGGAGGGTTACGGCTCTGGACGGTGCCTCCTTTTCGCTTCGCCCTGGGACGATTCACGCTCTGCTGGGTGAGAATGGGGCTGGAAAGACCACGCTGATGCGCATCGCCTATGGTATGCTGCGACCTGACCGTGGTCGGATCCTTTGGGAGGGGAAAGAAGTCGCGCTGCACAGTACTGGCGACGCTGTCGCCATGGGAATCGGGATGGTCCAGCAACACTTCGCTCTGGTCCCACCGATGTCGGTCGCGGAGAACCTGGCACTCGTTTTGCCTGGATGGCGCTACAGGCCGGAGGAGGCAGCGCTCGCCGTACTGACCAGCACCCAGAGCAGCGGCTCGAGGCTCGATCCGGACGCCCGGACCGCTGATCTCAGCGTGGCCCAGCAACAGCGGCTGGAGATCGCCAAGTGCTTGGCGCGCCGTGCCCGCGTTCTCATTCTGGACGAACCGACGTCATTGCTTGCGCCTCAGGAAGCGGAGGAGCTTTTTCGTTGGCTTCGTAGCTTCAGGGACGGTGGTGGCAGTGCAGTACTCATCACGCACAAGTTGAACGAAGCGTTAGCCCTTGCCGACGATGTCACAGTCCTTCGGCGCGGGCGTACGGTACTTTCCGCTCCCAGGAGTGAACTCAGCGAAACGGTGGTACTCGCTGCCATGCTCGGCGAGGAGGGGGGACCGCAGTCGCGACGACATACGCTGCGACGTCCAGAGGGCAGCCCGAGGGAGGTCAGTGTGATCGCGGAGGACGTCTGGATACGTGGCGCCGTAGCAAAGGAAGAGATCCGGGGCGCCACGTTCCGCTTGTTCGCAGGGGAATCCGTCGGGATCGCAGCAGTCGAGGGCTCGGGACACCGCATCCTGCTGCGCGCCCTAGCGGGCCGAGTAGCCCCCTGGAAGGGACGTCTCATGATTCCACCGGACCCAGGCTTCATTCCCGAGGACAGGCTGGGCGAAGGACTGATTCCGTCTCTCTCGCTCGTAGAAAACATCGCGCTCAGGGGCGCAGGGCACCGGCGAGGCAGGTTGCACTGGCGCGAATTGCGCGAACAAACTGCGGCGATCGTACGAGATTATCGGATCGTAGCGCCTGACGTGGAGGCGCCGGTGGAGGTTCTCTCCGGAGGTAACCAGCAGAAATTGGTGGCCGCTCGGGAGCTAGCGGGTACGCCGGCGCTGGTCGTGGCCGAGAATCCGACTCACGGGCTCGATGTACGTGCCAGCGAGGAACTGCTGCGCCGCCTAGTGGTTGCTGTGGAGAACGGTACGACGCTAGTGTTCTACTCCAGTGATCTCGACGAAGTCCTTACGATAGCGGATCGAGTGCTCGTCGTGTTTCACGGAGAGGTGCGGGAAGTGCATCCTCAGCGTGACGTCGTGGGACGCGCTATGTTGGGGGCTTGGTGAGGGAGGACCCAGTCGCCGCTAGGCAACTGGGGATGCTCTCGCTAGCCATGGTGCTGGGGATGGCCCCGTGGTTTGCAGCTACAGCGGTAGCCCCAGCCATCGCTTTAGAACTCGACCTGACGTCTGCTCAGGAGAGTTGGCTCACGTTGGCCGTGCAGCTCGGTTTTGTCTCGGGGTCGTTGTTGAGCGCAGGAACGCTGCTGAGCGACGTTCTGAGCGCACGACGCCTGGCGGCCGCGAGCGCACTGCTGGCCGGCCTCGCTACCGCAGGAATCGCGATCGTTGGGATAGGGGCGCGGGGAACGATTGCATTGCGTTTCCTCACGGGGTTGGCTCTAGCCGGCGTCTACCCACCTGGAATAAAGATCGCGGCCGGTTGGACGCGCGAGCGGCGAGGGTTTGCCATAGGCTTACTAGTCGGCGCACTCACGTTAGGCTCGGCCACACCGCACTTGCTGCGCATCCTCCCCTTCGCGACAGGCTGGCGAGAGCTCTTGTTCGCAGCCGCTGTCTCTGCGTTCTCCAGCGCGGCTGTGTTCGCCGCGCTGGTTCGCGAAGGTCCTTACCAAGCTCCTTCGTCGCCGTTCGATCCGAAAGCCGTCGGTGCGGTGCTGGCCGACCGAGGAGTGCGTTTAGCGACGGCGGGATACTTGGGCCACATGTGGGAACTGTACGCCATGTGGAGTACCGCGGGATTGTTTTTCGCGCACATAGCTGGCATACACGGTGTGGCCGCGCCTGTTGCATCAGTTCTGGCTTTCGCCACCATCGCGGCCGGGGGAGTAGGGTGTGTTCTGGCTGGCGTTTGGGCTGACCGCGTAGGCCGTAGTACGGTGACCATCGTAGCTATGGCTGTGAGCGGTAGCTGTGCCCTCACTGTAGGTGCGTTAGCTGTGAAGTCTTTCGCACTTTGCGTGCTCGTGGCGATCCTATGGGGCATCGCCATAGTGGCCGACTCTGCACAGTTCTCGGCCTGCGTCACAGAGTTGGCCCCGCGAGATTATGTCGGCACTGCGGTGACATTGCAGACGGCGCTGGGTTTTTTGTTGACCATGGTCACCATCAGGTTGGTGCCGGTCTGGGCCGACCAAATCGGCTGGACGTGGGCTTACGCGCCTCTGGCAGTGGGACCGCTTTTCGGAATCGTCGCGATGTGGAAACTGAGGATGGAGCGCGGTGTCTAGCGGCGCATGGATCGTTATGCGGCGCCCAATCAGGCTTCTTGCGGTAGCGTCGGCGCTAGTCCTCGCCGGTGCCTCGATCCTGACCCTGGTGCTCTTTTTGAGTGGCGCACAGCTGGTGCCGGCGTTCACTGCGCTGTGGCGAGGAGCCTTCGGTTCCTGGGATGCGCTGTTGTCCGGCACGCTAGTGCGTGCCACTCCATTGATATTGACCGGTCTCGCCGTGGCACTGGCGTTTCGTGCAGGTGTCTGGAACATAGGTGCTGACGGGCAACTCCTGGCCGGAGCAGCCGCAGCAACCGCGGTGGGCTTGCTCCCTCCGATGAACGATGCAGCGATCGCTGTCCCTATTGCGCTTCTCGCGGCTGCAGCGGCCGGGGCTATCTGGGCGTTGCCGGCCGCTTGGCTCAAACGCCGATTCGGTGCTCTCGAAGTGATCTCTACCATCATGCTCAACTTCCTGGCCATTCACCTGGTTAGCTATTTGGTACGAGGTCCGCTGCAGGAGCCGACCCGCATCTATCCGCAGTCGCCCGCGATAGGTCACGCGGCTCGACTCCCGACTTTCGTCGACTCTAGGCTCCATTTGGGCTTCGGGCTCGCGGTGCTGTGTGTGCCGGTCGCGGCGTACTTGCTACGGGCTACGGCGGCTGGGTTTCGCCTCAAGGTGGTTGGCGCTGGCCCCACTGCTGCCAGTGTAGCAGGGTTGGTCGATGTAGACCGAGTACGAGCACATGCTCTGCTCTCGAGCGGCGCACTCTCCGGCCTGGCAGGGGGAATCGAGATAACAGGGGTGACCTACGCGCTTTACGAAACGCTTTCCCCGGGCTACGGGTATACGGCAATCGCCGTCGCGTTATTGGCCGGCTTGGAGCCGGTACTAGTGCTCGTTGCTGCCATTGGGCTGGGCGCTCTCGCGGCGGGGGGCGCGGCAATGCAGCGCGACGCCGGAGTGCCTGCTGGTGCAGCGGGTACCGTCGAGGCAGTTCTCGTTCTGCTCGTTTTGGCAGCCGGGGCGCTAGCACCCCAGCACCGCTCTCTCTGGCGGCTCGTTTCGGGGCGCAAAGCCAACATCGAGTCCGAGTAGGTCGTGGTTGAAGGAATGGATCTCCTCGCTGCGTTCCTCCACGCGACAGTGCGCACGGCTACACCTCTGGCCATCGCAGCACTGGGCGAAGCTTTGGCCGAGCGTTCTGGAGTGATAAACGTGGGATTGGAGGGTGTCCTGATAGTAGGGGCCTTCGCAGCTGCCGCGTTAGGCGCCGAAGCGGGCCTGCTGGTCGGTTACGCCGGAGCAGTCATCGCAGGAGCCGCGCTCGCGGTGTTCCTGGGCGTATTCGTTCTCGCCGTGAAAGCCGATCAGATCGTGACCGGGGCCGCGATAACTGCTGGTGCACTTGGCATCACCGCGGTGCTCAACAGAACGGTTTTCGGCACCACGGGTGCGGCACTCACCGTACCGACATCCACCGCGCTGGAGCTCCCGATTCTCAGCTCCTTGCCACTCCTAGGACCGACCTTGTTCCGGCAGTCGTTCCCGACCTATCTGCTCTTCCCTCTCGTGCCTGCTGTATGGGTTCTGCTCTTTCGCACGAAATTCGGGCTATTGCTTCGCGCTAGCGGCGACTCCCCGATCGCGGTCACCTCTGCGGGCTATGACCCGAACCGGCTCAGGTGGACCGCGTTGGTTCTCGCGGGAGCATTGGGGGGGCTTGCCGGTGCAACTCTCGTCCTGTCTCAGGTCGGTACGTTCGCCGAGGGGATGTCCGCAGGGCGTGGCTTCATAGTGCTGGCAATAGTGGCGTTGGGGAGATGGCATCCGGTGGGCGTCGTACTGGCGTCTTTGCTTTTCGGAGGTTCTTCGGCGCTCCAGTATCTTGCCCAGGCAGCAGGGCTGCGGCTGCCATACCAAGCGTTCCTCGCTCTCCCGTATCTGCTAACACTCGTGGTGCTGGCTCAGGCAGGGCGCGCGCAGCGTGCACCTCTCTGGCTCGGCCGGCGGCTTGCGAGTTCTTCCTAGTAGGGCATCTAGCATGTGGCAGTTGCACTTCGCCAGCGCAGCTGCCACCCGCCGCTGGATCGCTCGTAAAGGCCAAACGCCAAGCCATCCTGCGTCTCGCGCCTCAGCAATATGGCCCCACCTCGGGGCAGTCGCAGTGCAGCCACGACGTCGATCCCTTCCACGTCTTCCTCGCGCCCGACGCGGCGTTCGAAATAGGCGGGTCGCAACAACGAGTCGCCTCCTGCAGCTTCCAGGAATACCAGTGTTTGCTCCTGAAGTGGGTTTGCTTCCTGGCTCACCGAGCGGAGGACCTCGGCCACGACCACGACAAGAGCCGAGTCCAGGGCGAATCGCACTGCCTGGCGTACGACGAAGGGCCGCCCGTGGAAAGCTGTCGAGGTGTCTCCAGGGAGGCGAGATGTCGCGCGGGCGATGGCGATGGTCAGTCGTACCGAATCGCGTTGGGCCATAGCCGGCAGCGAGTCCAAGGCGAGGGTGAACGCGGTTCCAGCAGCGAACCCGACCCTCCAGCGAGCAGGAAGTCCCTCGCCTTCCAGTTGCACCTCGGGCCACGAGATACAGCCGGCAGTCGTATCGCGCGAACCCAGAACCAAGCGCGCGCGCCCGCTCGCCTCAGCGCCGCTGAACAGTTCGGCGCTCGCTCCCTCCCACTCCCCTGCATCGACCCGTAGCGTGTCCAGCGACTGATCAGCGTCGAAACGCGGGTCGATCAAGTAGGCAGTCGAAGGCTCTGGCCCAGGGACCACAAAGAAGCTACCGAGTGTGTTGCGGTCCCACGTGTAGGTGCTCGGCCTGGGACTCGCCGCTTCTCCTGGCAGCACCGTAGGCTGGGTGCTATCGTTGACCGCCTTGCCAGCTCGTTCTCGGCAAGCCAGTAGAGCCACGGCGCCAGCTAGAGCCCAGACACGGAGCGACGTACGGGTCGAAACTCGGACCAGCCGCATGATCCTGCAATTTGGGTGTATGGGAATGGGCGTCAATGATCGCCCGAGTGCGTCTCCATTTGTGGGAGGTGTACGTTAGGTGATACCGACGAGGGAACTGGCGAGGCGTGTCGGCTTGGATCGTCCGCAGCTGCGCGCGTGGGCGATGTACGACTGGGCGATCTCCTCTTTCCAGACCACTGTGCTGGTGGCTGTGTTCCCGATCTATTACGTGAAGGTGGCCGGTGCTCCGCTCCCAGAAAGCAGGGCTGTGCAGTACCTCGCGACAGTGAACACAGCAGCAGCCCTGATCGTCGCAGTGCTGTCCCCTATTCTGGGCGCTATTTCCGACTTCGCTGCAGCCAAGAAGCGCCTGCTTGCCGGGTCGATGTTGCTTGGAGTAGCAGCTACGGCAGCAATGTTCTGGATCGATCGTGGCGAGATCGGGCTGGCGTCGGTGCTGTTCGCCCTAGCCTTGGTCGGAGCGACGGCCAGTGTGGTGTTCTACGAGGCACTTCTCCCGCACATAGCTGGGCCGGACGAGATCGACCGCGTCTCTTCGGCCGGATACGCCGTGGGGTACATCGGTGGCGGCGTACTTCTAGCTTTGAATCTGGCCTGGATCCGGTACCCGCAGATCTTGGGGATCGAATCAGGCTCCGGCGCTTCGGAGCATGTCGCAACGCTCCCAGCGAGGCTGGCCTTTCTTTCCGTGGCCATTTGGTGGCTCGGTTTCGCGCTCCCTCTTTTCAAGAAGGTTCCTGAACCACCTAGGGCGCTCGAGCCTGACGAACATCCGTCAGGAAGTCTGTTGCTGACGCCCTTCGTGCGCCTATTCGAAACGATGCGGCAGCTGCGTGGCTACCGGCAGGCCTTCCTCATGCTGCTCGCGTTTCTCGTGTACAACGACGGCATTCAAACGATCATCAAGATGGCCACGGCGTACGGAACCGAGATCGGGATCGGCGAATCGGCTCTGATCGGCGCAATTCTACTGGTCCAGTTCGTGGGAGTGCCCTTCGCCTTCCTGTTCGGGGCTTTGGCCGGCGCGATCGGTGCCAAGCGCGCCATCTTTCTGGGGCTTGCCGTGTACACCGTGATAGCCACCCTGGGTTATTTCATGAAGACGGCGGCGCATTTCTTCGTTCTCGCGGGGTTGGTGGGGATGGTGCAAGGAGGGACTCAGGCGCTCAGTCGTTCGCTGTTCGCGGCGCTCGTTCCCGCTCACAAGTCCGGGGAATTCTTCGGCTTCTATAGTGTCTTCGAAAAATTCTCGAGCGTATTGGGGCCGCTGCTCTTCGCCGGAACGATAGCGGTCACTGGGAGCAGCCGCAACGCTATTCTGTCGGTGATCGCGTTCTTCGTTGTGGGGGCCTTCTTGCTGGCGCTAGTGGACGTCGAGGAAGGGCGAGCCGCCGCCCGCCGAGCAGAGGAAGGATTGCGCGTAGTAGCGGATCCTGCCTAACGCGACTCGCGCACGGGGAGGTGCGGTCCAACTAGGTCCCAGTGCCAGGCAGCGACACGCTGACCGGTACGAGGATCTTTGAGTGGCTTGTACTGCAGCCATGCCGCCAGCAAGCCGTGCCGGCGACCGTACGCCAGCAGCTTGCCGCGGTCGCTCGATACGAGGTGTGCCATTTCGCGGCCGTACCACTTGTGACGGTGTAGCCAGAGGCCGCCGTCGAGGGCGTAAACCAGGCCATCGCGCCGGTAACGGAACTCGCGCGGCGTCAAAGCGTTCGCTTCGTCAGTGCCGTGGGTCCTCGCCTCTACTGACAGGTTATCAGCCCCTCCGAAGTCGATGGCGGTAGCGGTGGTACGCCTCCTATGTACATAGCACATTCGCTAGGCGTTGCCAGTGGGTGGCTAAGCTTGGCTGACCACCCGGCAGCGTTCACAGTCCCCCAAGTGATCGTCACGCCCGAGCTCAGCGTCACGTTGAGGGCGTTGAGGTCGTTCGTATAGACGCCGTTCTCGTAAAAGTAGGCCTCTTCTGCAGTGGCCAGGTTACGCAAATCGGACCGCAGCGTGGCGGCGTTAGCCTTTCCCTTGGTGTTCTGGAATTTCGGTATCGCTATCGCCGCCAGGACTCCGATGATCACTACGACAATGAGCAGTTCTATGAGGGTGAAGCCCCGCTTGGTGCTGTTCATTCGGACCGCCTCTCGGCACGTGGCAAGTGGAGCGCAGTTGGCCTGTGATGCGCTCATCTACGCCGCCCCAACATTGGCAAGGGCGGGGCCATCCTAACTGTGATCGCGTAAGTGCCTGTAGCACAATGACTTACTCTCCACGTGTGCGGAGAGTCGCAGTTCTTTGGTGTGTCTTTTCGCTGCAAATCCTGCACCCTGCAATGAGTGGCAGGTGGCTCTAGCCCTTGGCGTCCAGCCAGTTGGTGCCCACTCCTAGATCCACTACTATGGGCACGCTCAATTCCGTGGCGTGCTCCATTTCGTAGCGCACCTGGCGAGCTGCCGACTCTACGTCGGAATCCGGGACCTCGAAGACCAATTCGTCGTGCACCTGCAGGATCATGCGGGCCGAGTGGCGACCTTGGCGAAACCCTCGATGGATTCGGATCATAGCCACTTTGATGAGATCCGCCGCGGAGCCCTGTATGGGAGCGTTAGTGGCCACCCGCTCGCCGAACGAGCGGATGTTGTAATTGGGGTCTTTCAGTTCAGGGATATAGCGGCGTCGTTTGAAGATCGTCTCCACGTAACCGCGTTCCCGAGCTAGCGCGATCTGGGAGTCGAGATATTGCCGCACGCCTTTGAAGCGTTCGAAATATGTGGCGATGAAGGCCCGTGCCTCGGCAAGCGGGATCTTGAGCTGCCGTGCGAGTGCCGGCGCGCCCTGGCCGTAGATCGTCGCGAAGTTGATGGTTTTCGCCTGCGCGCGCATTTCGGGCGTGACCATTTCCACCGGGACGCCGAAGATCAGTGCGGCAGTCTCACGGTGGATGTCTCCTCCCCGCGCGAACGCTTCCAGGAACGCCGGGTCTCTGGAGAGGTGTGCCAGCAGCCGTAGTTCTATCTGCGAATAATCGGCCACCAGCAGCTTGTGGCCAGGCGGGGCCACGAAGCCGCGGCGAATGGCCCGCCCCAGTTCGCGCCGTATGGGGATATTCTGAAGATTCGGTTCGCTCGACGAGAGGCGACCTGTGGCAGCGACGGTCTGGTTAAACGAAGTATGGAGGCGGCCGTCGGCCGGATGCACTAGAGCAGGGAGGGTGTCGAGGTATGTCGACTCCAGTTTGGCGAGTTCGCGGTACTCTAGCAGAAGCGCTGGCAGGACGTGACCTTCGTCGGCAAGCTCCTGCAGTACGCTCGCATCCGTGGAGGGGCCAGTCGCAGTCCGCTTGCGGACCGGAAGGTGCAGCTTGTCGAACAGGATCGAACGAACCTGTTGGTTGGAATTG
>DATMBI010000273.1:0-8272 GCA_035559375.1 Gemmatimonadaceae bacterium
GATCGACTCCGTCGAGACGCGGGACCTGAGCGGCGAAGCCACCCTCACGATGGCTGACATACGAGCCAACGGACCTACCATCGAAAACGTGCGCCTCTGGGACAGGGAACCGCTCTTGCAGACGTTCGGCCAGCTCCAGGAAATCCGCACGTATTACGATTTCATCTCGGTGGACGACGACCGCTACTGGATAGACGGCCGCTACCGGCAGGTCCTTCTTTCGGCCCGGGAGCTCAATACTAACGCTCTCCCTACTCGGTCGTTCATCAACGACCACCTTACGTACACGCACGGGATGGGGATTACCATGGCTCCCGTCAATCAGGTGACGGCCGAGGGGCTACCGGTGCTCTTCATCAAGGACCTGCCGCCGACGTCGACAGTATCGATAAGGGTCACGCGGCCCCAGATCTACTTCGGGGAGCTGACCAACTTCATGGCTGTCGTGGCTACTCGGCAGCCAGAATTCGACTACCCCAGTGGCACTACCAGTGTTTACAGCAGATACAGCGGCAAGGCCGGCATCGTAGTGGGTTCCTTCGCGAGGCGAGCGCTGCTGGCCTGGTACTTCGGCTCCCTCAATCTCCTGTTATCGGGCGACATGGAAGACAGCAGCCGAGTGTTGTTCAGGAGAAACATCGTCGAGCGGGCCTCGCGTGCGCTTCCCTTCGTCCGTCTCGACGGTGATCCCTACTTGGTGGTATCGGAGGCTGGCGAGTTGAAGTGGTTCCTGGATGCCTACACGACCAGCGACCGCTATCCGTACGCTCAGCGGCTGGCTGACGGTACGACTTACATGCGCAATTCGGTGAAGATCGTCATAGATGCCTACGACGGGACGCTGTCGGCTTACGTCTCGGACCCACGCGATCCGATTATTCGTTCGCTGGCGCGCGCCTTCCCTGGAATTTTGTTGCCGATGGATTCCATGCCAGCCGATATACGCTCCCACATTCGGTATCCGGAAGACCTCTATCGCGCTCAGGCTGCTCTATACGCGATCTACCACATGACCGAGCCTGAGCAGTTCTATCATCGAGAGGATCAGTGGCAGATGCCGGTGATGGAGGGAGTGGACGCCAGGCGCAATCCCTTCATGCGCCACATAGTGATGCGGCTGCCTGACGAGGAGCGTGCCGAGTTCATTTTCATGACGCCGTACACGCCGCGCCAGAAGGACAACCTTGCCGCGTGGATGGTAGCTAGAAACGACGGGGAGCACTACGGCAAGCTCAGAGTCTATCGCTTCCCCAAGCAGAGTTTGGTATTCGGACCCCGCCAGATAGTGAATCGTATCAACCAGGATACCGAGATCTCCCGTCAGATCACCCTCTGGGATCAGCGCGGGTCAGAAGTCATCCGCGGTCAGCTGTTGGTGATACCGATCGAGGAGTCGTTGATATACGTGCAGCCGCTTTATCTGCGAGCACAGGGCGGCCAAATACCCGAACTCAAGCGCGTAGTTCTGGCTTACCAGAACCGGGTGGTCATGGAGGAGACGCTGGAAGCCGCGCTGGCGCGGCTCTTCGGATCCCAAGGCGACGTTCCGGCGGTAGAGCAACGTGTCGCCCAGCCGCAGCAGACAGAGGCATCCGAGATCTTGCGGCAGATCGCAGAGCATTACGAGCGCGCTGTTTCGGCTCAACGGGCCGGCAACTGGGCCGCGTACGGGCTCGAGATGGAGCGGATCGCCGAGCTACTGCGCCGGGCTGGTGCCGGGCGTATCCCCTGAGCTACCAGGAAAAAACGAAGCCTTGTCCGACCGAGAAAACCCATCCGGCAGGTCGGGCACCGCCGGAACGGTGCGACAGGTCGAGCCGCCATACCGGCGACGCTTCCTTGAGGGACGCTACCCGCAGGCCGGCGCCGATTTCCGCACCGCTTCGGGTAGCCTGGCCGTGGTACCAGGCACCAGCTTTGGTCGCGAAGACCGCCACTCCCAAGCCAGCCAGGCCGGCCACGTCGGGTGCTAAGAGATAGCGATACTCCACTGTGGCGAGAAAGCGCCTGTCGCCTGTAAAGCTGTGCGCGGGGAAGGATCGTAGGGCGTCTCCCAAACCCAGGTCGAATTCCCCACCGGGAGCTGGTCGCTGCAGCAAGCCAGCATCGGCGTGTATCACGAGTAGGTGCCTGGCCTCCGGTTGCAGTACTGCCGTGCCGCCGACTATTATGCCACCGGAATCGTTATGCGCTGGCGCGAGCAAGCGGCTGGCTCGCAGTGCATAACGAGCGAATCCTCCGGGCAATCTGTGTCCGGCCCAGCTTTCGAGCGAGAGGCCGACGGCATCTTCTCGGTAACCCCAGCGCTGCGGTGCTGCCAATAGCGCCAACCTCAAGCCCCTTCCCAGATCGACATCTTCGACGCGCCGCATGTAGGCGAAGTTGCGCACCCGCATATATGCGACCCGGCGCACCGCTACGTACGGTCCGGCAGTCACGAAGACGTCGGTCGAGGGCAACATCCCCGACCGCAGTGGGGCGAACCCGTCGCGCCGCCATTGCCACTGCAGGCCGAGGCGAACGTAGCCGCCCGTGTTGGTCCTCGGAGCCACCGCTGCCTCTGCTTGGAGGACCTCGAGCCGCCGGTGCAGAGAGTCGACCGGCCTCGGCTGGCCTCCAGCGAAACGGAGTACCCGTCCGTCGAAATACTGACCCACGAGTGTCCAACCACGTCGTACCCCGAGATGCACGAAAGGAGAACGGATCCCAGCGGCCGCAGCCCGGCCATCGGAACGATCGAGGTACGAGAACGCTAACCCTACCGTGCCGCCAGTAACGCGCGGGGCGTCGACCGCCACTGCGAGCGAGCTCCGGTCAGGATCGTCGCGGTACTGCAGCAGTGCAGTCGTCGCAGTTCCTAGGAAGTTGCGTTCTTGGAGCGAGACGGAGAACGAGAGCTGCTCCCCGCTGCTCTTGAAGTCCAGCGAGGGAGTGGTCGTCCACGCATCGGTAGTCTCGACGACCAAGATCACACCCGAATCCCGGGGCATTTCCCTGATAGAGACTTCTTGGAATATCCCTAGCGCCCTCAGGTTGCGCTCCGTTTCCAGAAGACGGGCGCTGTCCACTCTTTGCCCTGGCAGCACGAGCAGCTCGCGCCTAACGACAAAGGTGCGCGTCTCTGCATGAAGAAGGTTGAGGAGTCGAAAAGGAAGAAAGCGGGTCTCGGCGGAATCGAATACGGGACGGGTCACGATCCGCAGGGACTGGACCAGTGGACCACGAGCGAGGGTGTCTGCGGTCGGCGTCTGCGCGTACGCGCGCGCCGCAAGTAGCGAGACAGCAGCCCAGGACAGGAGGACTCCGACTCGTAGGTCGCGCCATCCCCTACGCCGCGGCTGCTGAACGCTGAGCAATTTCCAGCTGCCATCGTCTTCGCCGCCAACACCTCTCGGCACGGGAGCGAGCCGCATGCGGAATGCGCCAACAGCACGCAACCAGTTATGGACGCTCCTCCAGCCCTGGATCCAGATCCAGGAACTGCCCAAGCACCTCGCCAATACGTTCCCGTTCTTGTTGGGCAATGCGCTCGCCTTCTGGGAAAGGGGTACCATTCGGTGGAGCGTATTTTGGTTATCTCTCCTGGGATTGTATCTGCTGACCAATGGAACTTATGTCGCGAACGAGTACTTCGACTACGAGAACGACAAGATCAACTATACGAGAATCGGTGGCAGAGATCGCGTAGGTGTCACGACGACGGGTGGGACGCGCGTTTTGGTACTGGGCCTCGTACCTCGCCACCAAGCACTCGTCTTCGCCATCGCGTGCTTCGTTCTGGCCATCCCAGTCGGATTGGTTCTGCGGTATCGGCTAGAAACTGGACCGCTCACCGTACCGCTCGGACTATTGGCACTGTTCGTCGGGTGGTTCTATTCTGCACCGCCCATCGCAGCGTGTTACCGCGGTCTCGGCGAGTTGTTCATAGCGCTCGGTCAGGGTCTCGTCGTATTCGGCGCCTACTACGTACAGGCGGGTAGCGCGCTGCTCCCGCTAGCGGTCTCCGTGCCGTGGTTCCTCGCTTTACCCGCACTGAAAATCCTCCGGCAATTTCCCGACTACGACGCCGATAGCCAGTCCGGCAAGCGCGGGCTGGTCGTGTTGTTGGGCCGCGAGAAGATGGCCAAGGTGTATGGCTTGCTTGCATGGCTAGCGGTGGCCTCGCTTCTCGCCATTCCGTTTCTCACGACACCGTGGACGGCGCTCGCTCTGGTACCGGCCTGGCTGTTGGGGGAGAGCGCTTGGACAGTTTCGCGCGGCGAATGGCGAGTTCCGGAACGACTGGAGCGGGCCGCAGTTCGCGGCTTTTGGGGAATGCTGTCCATCCCCCTAACGCTGGCCGCTGGCTTTCTCGCGGCTGCGCTCTGGCAGTTCTAACGGCGGGACGATCCGGCTGCTCAAGAGAGCACGACAGTAGCGTAGCAAGCGGCGGAACTTGGAATGCTGCGGTCGCCGTACATCCGTCTTCTCGATAGCGCGTACGCTCCACTGCCAAGGTCTGAGTCCCAGCAGGCCGCTCCTGTCAGGCTTCAATGCCCGCTCCCATAGCCTGCGCCTCCATTTCAGCGGGACTCGCTCGCTACCGATGCGAGTGAGAAGGGTCACGAAATGTCGTACCAAAAAGCGCCGCTCGAGACTTCTTCCCTCGGGCGCCAACACACGCTGGACGTCCTCTGGCACGGCTAGTCCGGTCATCGTGCGCGCCAACTCCAGTGTCCACCAGCACGCTGTCCTCCCGCTCGTACCGGATACCAGGTCCACAAAGCGCTGCCAGGAAAAAGTGGAGTCTCCTACTATGGCGTGCGTGTCGGCGAAGGCTCGCCACCAGCCGGAGCCCATCTCGTTGCACCAAGCGAAGTGAAGCGCCGTGTGAAAGAGCATGTGCTCCGCGCAGGGCACGAGTACTACCGTACCACCCAGTGTGACCCGTCTCGCTCGGCTCAGCACCTCCCGGTCCGGAAGGCCCAAGCGATCCGCCGCTGGAACGATATTGCGATGGATTTCGACGGCTACGTCGCTTCCCTTCGGATCGAGTAGTGCTGGCAGGTGGTGGTGCGAAGAGTAGGCGTCTAGCGTGTGTCGCTCGCTCAAGGTACGCCATCCCTCGGACCGCAGAAAGTGCCACGCGTCCTCGGCATGCGAAGGCACTAGTATGTCGAGATCGCCCATCTGCCTTCCAGACTGCATCGCTAGCGCTAAGAAGGCCGCACCCTTGAGAAGCACTATTTCGTAGCCCGCCCCTATCAACTCCCGAGCCACCCGTTCCAGCACCCGCCGCTGATGAACCTCTCGCAGTTCTTGCCATGCGGCCATGGTGCGCAACACCTGCGCTCCGGCAGGTAATGGCCCGCCATCGGTAGCGTGTTCGAGTTCTCTCAAGAGCGCTGGCGCTGCACCTAACGATGCTGCTGCCGCGCTCAGCCGCTTCCAGTCCAGCGCGCCCGCGGCGACCGGAAGGCTCGGCCCCCTGGAGCGCGCCTCGGTCTGGCAGGCCCTCAGCAACAATGCAGTCTCCACGGCGCCCAGCTGGAACTCCACTGTTACACCATCACTGCGTCGGCTTCGTCGCGGATAGTGCACCGACGATCGTGGCATCGGTCAACGGAGCGTACTGCCGCACGTAGCCCGGCTCGTCGGCTAATACCGTACCGTTCAACTCCACCCAGGCGTGGGCCGTGAACTTTTCGCCTACGCGCCTAACTCCGACACGCACCCGCGAGCCGCGTACCCCAGCGCGCACCAGCAGCGAATGCAGGGCTAGAGACCGCACGAGACAGAGCGGCCTCACCAGGCCGTACTGGGACGCTCGCGCTACAGCACGAGCCCACTGGGCGGCTACTTGCGGAGGTGGCTCAGGAGCGTCTAGTCTCTCGGAAAGCTGGCCGAAAGCCACTAGTTCGCCGACAGCCTTGGTGCGCGCCAGCCACTGCACTCGGATTATCTCGCATTGCGCGACCACCAGCCGCCACAGCTCGGGAAGCGGGAGTGTCAGGAGCCGGCGCGCTAAGTGGACTGCGACTCTGATCCTACGCCTAGCGCGCCCGGCAATTCGACGGCCAGTTCTCATGCCCGGTACCTCGAACGCCCTAACGGTGCCATTCCAGGATCTTACCCACCACGCTGGACAGCTTGGAAAAGTCGCGCTCGTAGGTCAATACATACACCGGCAGGCGCGTAGCGAGCTGCGTGGCTCGGTCCAGGTATCGGACTCCCTCTTGGCGGCCTAGCAGAGCTCCCATCTTGGAGTACCGCACCAGCGCCAGAGCACTTTCCACGCCCCCGAGCAGCGTACGGGTGGCGCAAGTACCGTTCCCTGTCGTAGGCGGGCGAGGATCGAGCACGTAGACTGCGTCCAGGGGCACGACGTCGCTAGCAACGCGCTCTTCGGAAAGCTTCTCCAAGATGCGGTCGGGCACTACTTCTCCCGAACCTAGTCTGCCCAAGTGTCGCGCCGACTCGCGCCGCAGTCTCAGGCTCGGGACCCCGGGCGCACACTGGACTACGGTTTCGCTCCTAACGGCTATGGCGTCGTCGGAGATAAGCCTAGCCCCGGCGTCGGCTAGGGCCGTAGCTAGGGTGGACTTACCGAAAAACTTCGGAGCCGCGAAGGCGACTGCTCTACCCGCTATCTCGACACCGCTGGCATGGAGAACGACATCGCCGACGAGGTATGAGGCGAGGCCGAGTACCCGACCCAGGATGTCCATGCGCGCGACTTCGATATCGACTGCGGCGGGACGGTACCAGAGAATGTGGCGCCCGTTTTCCTGGAAGTCGAACACCCCGGTGTCAGTGTAGCTCAAGCGATAGCGCCCGTCGCTACCGTGCCAGAGCGCCACGCTCGCACCGTACGCAGGTAGGGCTTCTTCACCCAACAGCACCCAGGAGTCTCGTGGCGGCGATGGTACCTCGTCGGAGACAGTCAGGATCCAGGTAGGTTCGCCGTCTGTCGGTGCGCTATGCAGCTCCGGTAGCGGGACAGCCGATGCCAGTATGCGGCCGTGAATCTGGTAGTGCAGCATCCATGTGGAAGCCTAGGACCGAGCTGCCTCGCGATTCTCCACCAGCCCTTCCCGTTCCAGATCAGCCAGCAGCTCGCGTACATCGCGCTCTATCATCTGCGGGTCGACGTCTGGGTACTGGGCAGCCAGGCGGTCTACCATCTGGTCGAGCGTCTCGCACTCCGGCGGCAACAGTCGCCAGATCGCAGCTCCTACCGCGTTGAGGCTGAAATAGATCTCCTGCTGGGTAGAGAAGAGGATCCCGCCGTCAGCGAGATCCTTGAACACTATACCTGGGGCGACCGCAGGTAGCTTCATCGGGTGACAGGGCAAACCGTAGGTGATCGATGACAGGGTGCCTTAACGGCCCTGCACCTGACGTTCAAGCTACCGTGTGTGTCACGGCGTGACTACGCCCTGCCGCGCAATGGCCAGAGCTTGCAGGCGACTAACGGGAACCCGAGTTGTGGTAGTGCCAGCTCCAGCGCCTCCGCCACCACCAGCCGAAGAACTGGGTGAGTTCGCGGAAAGTACCCAATCTGGTTAAACGCGGCTTTTCGTACATCGCTTTCTCTCTCTCCGCACCTATGCTGTCGGTCGTTCCCACAGCCACCGTGACGCACCGCGTCACGACTAGGTGTGGCGTCGCTGCTTCAATACTTGTCGCGTGCCCGCGCGAATAGCGATCCTAAACTATCGAACACGAGGTCAGCCGGGCAGCGGCCCGGCTAACCTCAGTCACAGCTGGAGGAGACGGCTTCAGCGAGAGCCTATGTTGGTGTCTCCGTAGTCGTTGGGATCATTCCAAGCCCCACCGTCATACGCCAAATT
This sequence comes from Gemmatimonadaceae bacterium, assembly GCA_035559375.1. Lineage (GTDB taxonomy): Bacteria > Gemmatimonadota > Gemmatimonadetes > Gemmatimonadales > Gemmatimonadaceae > DATMBI01. The sequence continues at coordinate 7,833 of DATMBI010000273.1, forward strand.
CGGATAACCGTACTGGGTCAACTCCCTGAAGTTGCCCAGCTTAGTGAGCGTCGGCTTCTCGTACATCGTACACCCTCCGCGATACAAGGTTAGTGATCACCGCGCAGCAGCGGCCGAACCAGCGTTACCTACGACCGCGCAGCCAGGCCTCGGCCGAAACCGTGAACGACCACCCGGCAAACCATCCGGCCGCCTCCCCCGTCCCCAGTTCCGCAGAAACCTCGCTCAACCTCCCTGCAACTACGATGCCAAGGTCCGCCAACACGGGGCGATCTCCGAGTACCCGGACGACTTGCGGTGCCTCCCTACTGAGCGCCCACGAGACGTAGTCGCGGTTATGTCCCGTGCGGCGCGGCCTGTCACTCACCACGGACTCTGGGAGCCAGTCGCGCATCGCCTCCCGGAGCAGCAATTTGTGATCCCGGCCTGCAACCCTCTCG
>DATMBI010000274.1:0-4558 GCA_035559375.1 Gemmatimonadaceae bacterium
GGCGCCGGTGGTCATCGAGGACGACGTGATCGTTGGTGGAAACTGCGGAGTTTACGAGGGTACTGTTGTCAGAGAGCGCGCGGTTCTAGCTGCGGGGGTAATCCTGACGAGAGGTACCAGGATTTACGACCTGGTTCGCGAGACCGTCTATAGTGCCGATGCAAGTCGCCCGCTCGAGGTTCCTGCTGGAGCCGTGGTGGTGCCGGGCGCACGCGCCGCGAGCGGTCGTTGGGCTATCGAGCACGGGATAGCCATTCAGACTCCGGTGATCGTCAAGTACCGCGACGAGCGGACAGATGCTGCAACGGCGCTCGAGGAGGCCTTGCGTTGACTGGCGTGCGTGGAGAGTTGCGCGTCGGTGGTTCGATAAGAGTCCCGGGCGACAAGTCGATCTCGCATCGAGCGCTCATTCTAGCCGCTTTGGCGACTGGCGTCTCGCGGCTGCGCGGCGTATTGCAGTCTGCTGACGTCAACAGCACTGCCTCTTGTCTGCGGCGCTTAGGGTTCGAGGTGCCCCCGCTGAACTCCGAAATGTGCATTCCGGGCAGCTCTACGCGAATCGCCCAATCGCCGCGGGAGTTGCTCGACTGCGGTAACTCCGGCACCACGGCAAGGTTGCTCATGGGCGTGTGCGCCGCTTCACCCATCTCAGCCACCTTCGTAGGCGATGCTAGCCTGAGCAGGCGTCCGATGCGGCGCGTCGCGGCTCCGCTGGAAGCAATGGGTGCCCGTGTGCAGATGGAGGATCGCGACGGGTTGCCACTCACGGTGCACGGGTCCTACCGCCTTCAACCGATTGAGTGGAGGCCAGCTGTGCCGAGTGCGCAGGTGAAGAGTGCTTTGCTACTTGCCGGAGTATGTGGCAAGGTGCCGGTCAGCGTGTGGGAACCGCTTGCCACCCGTGACCACACTGAGCGGATGCTAGCCGCGCAAGGCGTACGCACTCACCGAGACCAGGAGTGGGTGAGGATCGAGGCACCTACGCGTCCGCTCGAGCCGCTGGACATCGTCGTGCCCGGTGATCCATCGTCGGCCGCGTATTTCGTTGCGCTAGCTGCTCTGGCAGACTCGGGCTCGGTCAGGCTCGAAGGCGTGTGCCTCAACCCCGCGCGCAGCGGCTTTCTTCGGGTTCTGGCGCGAATGGGCGCGTGTGTGCGAGTGACCGACGTCTGGGAAGAAGCCAACGAACCGGTCGGGAACATCGAAGTCAGTGCCGGCCGGGCGCTGCGCGGCGTGGAAATTACACCGGACGACGTTCCATCGTTGATAGACGAGCTCCCGCTGTTGGCCTGTGTCGCTGCCAGGGCCGAAGGGGAGACATCGGTGCGCGGTGCGGCGGAGTTGAGGGTCAAGGAAAGCGACCGGATCGCGACGGTCGTCACCAACTTGAGAGCTTTAGGTGTCGAGGTGCAGGAGCTGCCTGACGGCTTTCGCGTCGAAGGAACGGGCCGATCCCTGAGCGGCTACGTGCATACGGAGGGAGACCACCGTCTAGCCATGGCCTTCGGCGTTCTAGGGGCGACCCGAGGTGTCAGCCTGGTGGTCGACAATCCGGATTGTGTGGCAGTCTCCTTCCCGCAATTCTGGACCGAGCTCGCGCGCTGTGTCGAATAGCGTGCGACACACGGTTGTAGCAATCGATGGCCCGGCCGCTTCGGGGAAGTCATCTACGGCAGCGGCCGTGGCGGCCACTCTAGGTTTTCGCCACGTGGACTCGGGCGCGCTCTACCGTGCCGTTACCTTCATCGCACTCCGGAGCGGTGCTCCGCCGGAACTCTGGTCCCCGGCATTACTGTTGGACGCTGCCAGGCACGTGGAGTTGGCAGTGGGGCGAGGAGGCAGCGTTCAGGTACTCGTCGATAGCTTGGATGTGGGAGAGGCACTGCGTAGCGAGCGCGTCACGCAGCTAGTATCGGGCGTGGCGCGCACGCCAGCCGTCCGGCAGTGGGTTACCGCCGTGCTTCGAGATCTGGCGAGTCGGACTCCACTGGTCGTGGACGGACGCGACATAGGCACCGCAGTGTTTCCGGACGCGGATCTCAAGGTGTACTTGATAGCGGCGCCCCGCGAAAGAGCGCGTCGCCGTCTCCGCCAGACGCTGGGCCGCGAACCGACGGAGGCGGAGTTAGTCGAGGAGGAACGTCGCCTAGTCGAGCGAGATGAGAGGGACGCGGCCCAGTCAGCTCCAGCGGCGGACGCAGTCTTGCTAGATACGACGGCCCTAGCGCCTGAGGAGCAAGTGCAGCGAATCTTGGCTCTTCTGCGCGATCGCGCGGCCAGCCGAGGCGAGGCGCGCGGTTGAGCGAGGCACGCACCTCCGTTAAATTAGCAAGCTTCTGTTGCGTTAGCCGCTTGCCGGCTAGCGCTTCGTCGTCAACGATCTTCCTCGGCGCGGCGAGGATAAACAACCGCGACTTTGGGAGAACCGAACTCGATGCCTGAGAACGAACTTGCAACGCCGACTCTCGCCAACGCTCCGGCTGGTACGGCCACGGCGCGGCGTAAAGAGCAAATTGGGCGCCTCCGCCCGCTAGCTAACCGCCGTCCCGAGCTGTACGAGGAGGACGAGTACCGTCCGGAGGACTACGAGCGCCTGATGGAGCTCTACAACGGGACTCTCGCCTCCATCGAAGAAGGGGAGATAGTCAAGGCGCGGGTCATGGAAATCCGCGACAACGTCGTGGTCCTCGACATCGGGTTCAAGTCCGAGGGAAGCGTTCCGCTCGAGGAGTTCAAGGACATGCCCGACCTCAAGCCCGGTGACGAGGTAGAGGTCCTCCTCGAACACCTCGAAGACCAAGAGGGCGCTGTCGTCCTTTCGAAAAAGAAGGCCGACTTCATGCGCGTCTGGGAGAAAATCCGGTTGGCTTACGAAAATGACCAACCGGTCGAGGGAACGCTTGTAAAGAAGATCAAGGGCGGGGTCGTGGTAGACCTTATGGGCGTGGACGCATTCCTCCCCGGTTCCCAGATCGCACTGCGCCGTGTTCCTAACATAGACGAGCTGCTGGGGCAGAAGTTCGAGTTCAAGATCATCAAGCTCAACAAGCGCCGCCGCAACATAGTCGTCTCGCGGAGGGTCATCCTGGAAGCCGAGCGAGCGGGGAAGCGAGAGAAGCTCATGAAGGAGCTCCAGAAGGACCAGGTGCGGCGCGGCGTAGTCAAGAACATTACCGACTTCGGAGCCTTCATCGACCTCGGTGGTGTGGACGGGTTGCTGCATATCACCGACATGTCATGGGGACGCATTTCGCACCCGAGCGAGATGCTCCAGATCGGTCAGGAGCTAGATGTCAAGGTTCTGGACATCGACTGGGAGCGCGAGCGGATTTCCCTGGGCCTCAAACAGCTGCAGCCGTACCCGTGGAAGGATGTCATAGAGAAATATCCCGTCGGCACACGCGTAACCGGCAAAGTGGTTTCCATCACGAATTACGGCGCTTTCATCGAACTGGAGCCGGGGATCGAAGGGCTGGTACACATCAGCGAGATGAGCTGGACGCGCAATGTACGGCACCCGTCCAAGATCGTCTCGATAGGTGAGACCATCGAGGCCGTAGTGCTCAAAGTGGACCCTAACGAGGAAAAGATCTCGCTCGGCATGAAGCAGACGGAGCAAGATCCGTGGGTAGTCCTCCCACTCAAATATCCCGTCGGCTCGCGACTCACAGGTAAGGTGCGCAATCTCACCAGCTTCGGTGCCTTCGTCGAGATCGAACCGGGAATCGACGGCCTCATCCACATCTCGGACATGAGCTGGACCAAGCGAGTGGAGCATCCCTCCGAGGTGGTCAAGAAGGGAGATACTGTCGAGGTCGTCGTGCTGAACATCGACAGCGAAAACAAACGGATCTCCCTAGGCTTGAAGCAGGCAACTGAGGACCCGTGGCTGCACATAGGGGAGACTTACCCGGTCGGTACTGAGGTGAGAGGTCGCGTAGTGCGTCTGATGGACAAGGGGGTCGTGGTAGACATCGGTGACGACATAGAGGGCTTCGTACCCCTCAGTCACTTCCCTGGTGCAGAGTCCATCGAGTCGCCCGCGGATCTCTGCTACGAAGGTATGAACCTGGATCTCCGCATTGTCGAGGTGGATCCAATTCATCGGCGCATCGTACTGACGGTCACCGGTATTCCTGAGGAGCAGCCCCCCCGTCCTGCTACGCCACCCAAGATCCACACTGAGGACGAAACGAGTGGTACCGATTCGATAACGGAAGCGCTCGACGCCGCTGCCGACACTGCGCAGGAAGAGACAGACGGAACGGAAGTTCAGTCGTAAACGCGGTAGCTGCGCGTTGGACTAGAGCGGCGCGAGTGACCGGCTGGTCGCTCGCGCCGTCTTAGCATGCGCAGAAAACAGCTCGATCCCATGCGGATATCGCGTAGCGGCGCGACGCTCACAATTCTCTTGATAGCTGCGGGGACGCTAGTAGCCTGCTCTGGTGGCGAGCCCACAGTTACGCTGCAGACCGAATCCGATCCGGTGGCCCTCGAAGTTACGCCCGCGGAGTTGGTCTTCGGTTCGCTGGGGCAGTCTAGGCAGCTCGAGGTGGTC
>DATMBI010000275.1:0-7995 GCA_035559375.1 Gemmatimonadaceae bacterium
TCCGCCACAATCGAGTAATCCGCAAGCTCGAGCCAGAAGCCCCGCACGTCCGATCGGCGAGCAAGCTGAGTGTGCTCTTCGTCAATGACCTCACCCGAGCGCGTATCGATGAGGCGGAAGCCACCGAAGTTTTCGAACACCGTTAGCTTTCCATAGCACGCCGCCAGATTCTGTCCGTATCGCACGCCTGCCAGAATCTCAGCACTCTGAGTGACCGTATAGAATATGCCCTCGGTTCGCAAATGTGGTTCGACATCCTCCAGCTCCACCTCGCCCGCGAGGTGCGCCGTGACGCGGTATGGCTTCCCGAAGTGATTGTAGATGGCACCCACGTAAGCTTCTCGAAAGAGATGTATATCGGAGATCTCACCCACTTCCTTTCCCTTGTAAACGAGTCGATATGTAGTGCCAGAACCGCCGCGAATACTCAACTTCTGATAGTTCGGTTTGTAACGCTTTACGGGCTGCTTTCCTTGCAAAGCATTGCGGGCAAAGTTGAAAAATGAGCTGCCCAAATGCTTTTCAAGGTCTGCGCCGAACTTGGCGCCACATTCGTGTACCAAGTACGGTACATGCTTGGCCATCAATTCCTCGTTATCCACGCCGATCAAGACCTCGTCGAGCGGCTTGTTCAAGAACGCATCTATGTTGCTCGCAAAAAAGCGGTCGAACGGGTTGTTAAATGCATAGAAAAGCACGTACGCCGGCTTGTTCCAGCTGCGCCCTACGCGGCCGATGCGCTGCCAAGCTGACAGCACGCTGTCAGGAAAGCCTGCCAGAATGCACACGTCGAGCCTTCCGATGTCTACCCCGATTTCAAGGGCGTTAGTACTGAAAACGGCTTTGTACCGCCCAGCACGGAGCCCGCCCTCAATCTCGCGTCGAAGGCTCGCTTCATAGCCGCTTCGATACGGAGCGATCACTTCAGGGTCTACTCCGTAAGTGGACGCGTCGCGCTTCGCACTGATAGCGGCCTCCTCGGCGAACTTCCTGGATGGACAAAAGACAAGGGTGCTCAAGCCCTTGTCCACGCAGGCCAGGGCGGCACGTGCAATCCGCAGCCGGTATATATCGTGGAATGCGTAGTCTGGTATAGCGGGATTTACGAAGGCGAAGTGGCGCTCCGGTCGCATGACCGTCGCCGCGCGTACGACTGTGCAGGGGCGTCCAGTAAGCCGATAGGCGTGCTCCTCCGCGTTCCCGCATGTCGCGGTCGCGAGTATTAGCTGGGGGTGTACACCGAGTTGCGAGAGTCTTGCGAGAAATCGGCGAAGCAGAAGGGCAACGTTCGTGCCGAAGTAGCCCCTGTATTCGTGAATCTCGTCGAGTACTAGGAATCTTAGCCTGGTCAGGAAGCTCAGCCACTGCTCCTGCCAGCCCAGGAAACTCTGATGGAGCATCTCTGGATTGGTGAACAACACTGCTGGCGGCTGCGCTTTCAGCAACTTGCACTGATCCGCATCAAGATCTCCATCGAATACCCAGGACTCGAGGCGCGCACCAGCTTCAGCTTCAAGGGGCTCCGCTAGCTCCTCGAACTGCCGGCGCTGATCGTTGGACAACGCCTTCATCGGATGAACCATCAGCGCACGCGCATGGGGCTTAGCCAGCAGTTCAAGAGCAATAGGAATATTGAAGCATAGAGTTTTCCCACTTGCTGTGGGTGCTTCGAGCACGACATCGGCGCCGGCACTAATGCGCTCAATCGCCTCCACTTGGTGGTCGTAGAGCGCTTCGATGCCCAGGGCTGCCAAGGCCCGCCGCATATCGAGCGGAAGCTTTTTCATGTACGACGTCGCAGCACGCGGGGCACAGCCGCGTACCACTCTCGTGATGACAACGTCCGCGTGCTCGTTGCCTGCTGAATCCCGCAGAGCGTCGAACTTGCGAAGGTTATCTAGAAGGTTATCCAGTAACTCATTCATTCTTGGGTACCCTCCACTGCATTCGCCGCTGTCGCTCACAACTCCACGCGCCGGTGGGGCGCGCCGTCGTAGCTGGCGCTCTCAAAGGCGCTGCTCCTCACGGCTGAATTATGGTGCGCCTAACTGCTAAGCGTGTCAATCCAATAGGAGCTTGCGATAGGCCGGTACGATACGGCTCAACTCGCACCCCACGGCCAGAGGTTACCTTAGTCGCCCGACTCTAGACCTCTATCGGAACAGTGCTCACCGAACAGCCGTGTCGCGGCGATCCTCCGAATGCCGTAACCGACGTAGCATGTGACGACGGTAATCCTCTCCATTCTTCACGTGGCGATCGCAGTCTTTGGACCGTGTGGTAGCGCTCGTTGCTGGCCGCACTTCCACCGTCCAGGGGCGTTGCACGTCCGCTGCGACGCAGTCTTCGGATCAGTATCGCATCGCAGCGGCAAGCGCCTTCTTCGCAGTGCTGAGCTGCTTCTTCGCTCGCTCGAGCTCGCGCTTAGCAGCAATCACTGCAGCCATTGCCGCCGCAATGAGCAGTCACATTGTTGCCTACCTTCGCAAACGTCACTTCGTATGCCTCCCCAACCGAACCCTGAACAAGGAAGCGAGGGCATTTCATGATTACCATCCTGTCCTAACTAGTTCTTGACTGCAATGAATGACACAAGCACAAATCTCATTGCATCGCTTTGAACACCTTGAGATATCCAAGGCACGCCGGATCGAGAATAACATCCGCCTCACGCAGCGGTTGTGCCAGCACCAAACCATCCAGGGGAAGCCCCTTCGGATTGCACCGCAGAGTTCGGGAACTTGCCCAGGATGTTCGTGACAACGAGTTGGCCGGAGACTCGTGCGTCGGGATTGTCGGACGTGCCCGCTCCCGTGCCCAACCACACGTTCTTGAGAGTTTTCGCGTCGAAGATCGACACAGCGGCGGTGGGGTAGTGGTGGCCGACGGTGTAGCCGGGCCGGGTGTAGGTCTGCGTGGTCATATACCCAGGCACGTAGGTGGTGGTAGAGCTTGAACCTGAATAGCTACCCCATCCGTAGGACGAGTAGCTGCCGTACGTGTTGTAGTTGAAAGTCCCTGATGTGCTGCCGTATGAGGTAATCGTGCGACCTGGCACCCACACGGGCAACACGCCCGTTGATGGAGGCACATAGGATTCCTTGTACTCCGAGGTAACCGTGATGGTGGCAAGGAAATCCGGGCCCTGATCCAACAGCACAAATCGATAGCCTTTGGCCTCAAGGCAGTTCCGCAGGAAAAACAGAAGCTGCTTCTCCATGATCTCGTTGGTCTTCGCATCCTCAGTGAGCAGGGAGGCAGGGAAGACGGAAAAAGTACGGTAACCAGCGAGGGTAGCCTCCGGATCCTGGTAACTCGAAACTGAGGGCGTCAGGTAGAGGTAGGCCGGAGACAAGTTGGTTATCCTTGGCGCAGTGGCACACGACGCCAAGGCCAGCACCGCCAAGGCACAGGCCAGCACTCGAATGTGCTTCGCTCTTTGCGAGGGTCATGGTGACACCTCCTGCATCTGATCGTCGCTGGAGCGAGTTGTTGGGCGGCGGCGGTGGCACTCAGGCCCCACGAGACCCACGCGAGCGTCAGGAGAGGGCCCAGCTGGATGGGACCCGGGCTAAGGAACTTGTCGACGAAAGCGAAGGAAATGCCAAGCGCGCCTCCGGAGAGGGCTAGGACGTGCTTGTCATAGTCAGCCTGAGACTTCTGCTCCATGGAGAGCAGCAGCTGACGGTACTCCCTGTCCTCGGGTCTAATGGCCATGGCAGAGGCTCGGGTGAGTGCGCTGAGAGGTTGCCTCCAGTTTGAACGCTGCGCGGCAGCCTAATGCCAAGATCATTGCGCCGGTGAAGCCTTGCGTCGCTGGCGCGCCTTGTGTTCCGGAACCAGGCCGGCCACAAACAATAGCAGCCCGGTGATGCCGATGAGCGCTTCGGGAAGCACCCCGAGCACCGCCTCGGAGCTGCCCCACCAACGAGCGAGGACGAGGAGTAGGATCCCACATCCCGGTAGCGTAGTGCCCGAGGCCGAGTGACCCCAAAAGGCATTCGGCCTGACGATGCCGAGCCTGAGCAACAATCCGGCCAGCGAGGCCAGGACCCCGAAGCCAGCAACGACAATGGTCCAGAAGTTCCCAGGGATATCCACACCGGCTCCCCTTAGCAGCCATAGCACGGCGGCTGCGCCCGCAACAAGCACAACCAACACCATCCGCGATTTCATATGCGCCTTCCTTGACAAGAAAGTACGTCTATCTGATGGATTGTGAGCAGACTAACGCTCCGGTTCAGCGGCGGGCCGCGCAGCGGACCGTCCGCTGCAACCGGTTGTTAGGCCGCAAGGAGTCGAACCACTCTTCCATGACTGGTGTCAGTCGAAAAGAAAAGACACCCAATGCGGGTGACCCAATGGAGTGCGTCGCCGGTCGCCGCGGCGCAACGCAAGCTGCTCGCCGTCGTACCGAAGGACGTCCAACTCATGCGATGTAAAGCGGTGCTCATCGCGTGGATTGAACATGACCACCTCCTTGGCATCGAGCGCGACATGTTGTCGAACGGAGAACAGGTTGTATGACTGGCCATTCGGCTCGTAATGAAAGCGCTCGATACCAACGACTCCCGTCGGAACATCGCGATTCATGGACTGCAGCGATAGAGGATAATGTCCTTGGCGCTGGCGATACGACTCGATGGCGGCAATCAGCGTAGCGCTGTGCCGAATTGCCCGGTCGCGACTCCGCTCTGCGGCTCGTGGGAGCACTGATGAGATGAACGCGACGAGGACTACCGGGATGATTGCGAGATAGAGAGGAGTCGCAGGCCGCGTCCTCTCTGCGTGTTCCGTTTTGGCTCGCGTCCCTCGAACTGCAGCCCGCAAGAACATGATGCTGGCGAGCCCAAGAATCGCTCCCATAGCAAGATGGTTCACGGATACTGCGGATACAACCGCGATGAACACGACGAGCAAGGCCAACCCCACTGTGAGTCGGTGCCAGATGCTCGACCGCTTGCGGCTGACCATCCACGCGAAGCCGACTGGCACGAAGAGCAGGCTTACATAACTGGCCACCTGGATGACGGACGAGAGCGCGGCGGCAGACGCGTCGAATCGACCCGGAAGGTAGGGCCACAACGTCGCCAGTAGGAGAATGGCGGTAATCACGACTGCGCGGATCATCTCGGTTTGCGTCAGTTCTTGCAGCCTAACGCCCAGCATCAGCGGCGGCGCGCAGCGCCGTCCGCTGCATGCTGTTGTTAGGTGGCCTATGCATGGACAGCGTACACGTTGAGCCCCAACGTCTCCAAATGAGCGGCAACCTTGTGTGCTCCAATCTTCAAGGAGTTGGGATGTCCACACGAGTTGCGGAGCTTCAGGCACGCATCGAGTTCCTGCTTGACGTTCTTGTCGATGAGGCCGACGGCCTGGGAGCCTTGAACTAAAACGCAAAGATGCGCGCGCCTGAACCGAGCTGCGCGACAAAACCCACGCCCTCCCGCTTCTCTTCACGTTGCGTCAGCCCTTGAAGACACGCCTTCTTCAACCCGCAATCTTCCCGTAGGCGGGCGAGCCTGCAGCGCGCTGCGACGCCGCGACGGAAGGCAACTACCCATCACATGCACAACCAGGAGGCTGCCGACAGGTTTGGCTCCTTGCAATGCAGGAATTGCCACACGCCTTTCCTGTCGTACAGATTCTGCAGCAGTTGGCGCGCGACGGCGCCCCAGGAGCTGGCCGTACATCAGAGGGTACCTCCGTCGCCACGCCTGGTGCGATCTGCGAGGGACTCACACACAGAATCTCGGGTGCGCTATCCCGGCCATACTTAACTGTTCCAGTAACCCGGATCCATTGACCGAGCAGGCGTGCGGCGCCGACATGCTTCTCGACGGAATCGGGGAGTACAGCTGTGAGCGACTGCTGAGGGAACGGAGCAGAAAAGTTGATATAGGTAAAACCCGACTGCTTCTCCGATACCACCTCAGCTACAGAATCGTGCACGACTACCTGTTTACCGATGTACGAACGCGCATCACGAGCGCGCACTGTCGGTAGCTGGCTCGCCGCCACTACGATTGCCGTAGTCCCAGTGGCGAGCGTCAAGGCTAGCAAGGTGAACGGTCGCAACATAAGTCCTCCAGCTTTAGCTTACTCCAGGGGGTGGTATCTCAAGCCGGCGGTGCCACTTGCGGTCCACTGTCTTCGGTATTCATGGTCCCAAGTTCTCCGCGATGAGCGTTGCCGGTGTTCGCACACGCGCTAGCACATCTTTCAAACCGCAGGTCTTAGCATAGTCCACATCCGTAGCGCCGCTGCAGCGAGGCCTCGGCTGCCTCCCGCACTTTAACGCGCCAGGCTCTGAAGCTTGTTCTGAGCAGCAACGAACATATCGCGCAGCTTCCTCAAATCAGACTCGCTCAAGAAACGTTGCGCCTTGATAGTGCGACCTGCTTCGACAGAATACCCGACACCTCCACTCCTTCGACTGAAGGCAGTGATACGTAACTCGCCTTTGGTCGTATAGCGAACCTCGAAATTCTGAAACTGCGTCGGATTCTGTCGCACATCGAGAAGTGCGTCGATTCCGCGCAGCAACTCTGGAATCTCGTCTTCGTCGACCAGCGATCGTTCGCTTCGATATTGGCTTTCGGTGACCTCGACGACGAGGCCACGAACAAAACTCCCGCGAGTGTCTCGCAGTTCTCGAACATCGACACTCACGCCCCCGACAGAACCGAGTTCATCGTAGCCGAATACCAGGACAGTCCCAGCCTCAGGGCGAAAGGCCTCCATCTTCGTGGCAGCAGGAAGCGCAGCTGCCGCGGTGGCCTGGTTGGGGGGAGGCTGCTGGGCCGCGAGCCGCGTGGCGGCGCCCACTGTCACTAACACGAGTACCGACATGAGCCGCATCGCAAGCGCTCCTTCGGTGAGCACACGGGCCAAGGTAGGCGTGCCCAGCAACCCCAGCAAGAGTAACCTCTATCGCCACAGCACCGCGGTTACACGTTGCGACCCACCTGCGTGCCCGCGTACCCCCCAACCCTTGACCACAACCGCACAACACGACTACGGTGCACACATGAACCTACGGCGCTGGCCCTACCTGGCAATCATCGCAGCCACAACACTCGCCTGCACCCAAAAAGAAATCGTGCCAGGGGTCACGGACTCGACGTTCGTCAACGCGATGGTGGAACTGCGGCGCCTGCCACTCGGTGGTGGACTGGACCCTACGGCCCGCCGCATAACGCGCGATGCGATACTACAACGCTACGGCCTGGACTCGGCTAAACTGGAATCGGCTGCAAAAGCACTGGCAGGCGACCCGGACCGCGCAGCAGCGATCTGGCAAGCGATAGAACGCGCGGCCACGATACCACCACCCGCACCTAACACGGGAACACAACCACCGACAGGACAGCCGCCGCAGTAGCGGCCAGGCACACCGCCCTGCGAAGCGCCGCTAACGGCGGAGCGTCATCTTGCGCGTCAAAGCGCGCCCGTCGATCTCCAACCGATAGGAATAAATACCGGAACTGGCCTCACGACCGGTCCGCATCACCTTGCCGTCCCAACGAGCGGTATACTCCCCGCACGTCAAGAAAACGTTCTCGACGGGACGGCCAGGCGCCTCGCCACCTACACCGCCCTGAAAAACAGGCACAGCCACCAACTGCGCCAATACGTTGTAAATCCTGAGACTCACCCGATACTGACGCCCAGGATCGGCACAATTGGGATAACCGCCGACCGTGAACGAGATAGATGTCTCGCTCTCGAACGGATTGGGCTGGTTCTGCCGCAACTCGGAACCGGTAACCACATCCCTGCTCGACTGCCCCTGCGCCCCTAACGAATCGGACACACCCACTACAAGAGCGAGCACGAGCAGCCGCGCCGCCCAACGACACCTCATGCAACTTCTCCAAGGCTGACGAAAAAGAACCGTTACGACGTCTCCCCGAAAACGAACCAAAAACTAGAACAGCTCCCCGACGGCTACGATAGGCCCGACGCCCGATACATGTCAAGGAAACGACCCCC
>DATMBI010000276.1:0-7540 GCA_035559375.1 Gemmatimonadaceae bacterium
GAGGTTTGACCGGCTACTACCTAGCATACGCGCTACTGGGAGGAGCACTTGCAGTTTGGCTAGGCAAGGTTCTGGCGCGCGGCAGTAGCGCACTCCCCCATCGCAAAAGGTTTCCATGCCGGCTTCCCGGAGAGATCTATCGTTTCGGTGCCTCCCTGTTACTACTCTCCTTCGCAACGCCCTTCTCCATTGCCTTCGTCCAGTACTCTCTATTTCGGACTCATGGGGCTGCTGCTTCCGGCCTGATGCAAGCGGCGCTCGGCATCGCTATTGCCGCACGGACCCTGCTCGGATCTACCCATTCCCTAGTGATGACACCGAGTGTGAATCGGCTGCCGGACTTGCATTCACGACTGGAGTGGGCCGACGCGTATCTCGGTACGTTTTGCATCGTATGCGGCCTCGGCATGCCTCTTCTGTTGCTCTTTCCGGATTTGTTCCTCGGACTGCTCTACTCTCCGGAATTCGAACCTGCGGCGACGGCGCTTTGGATTTTCTTGGCGGCCGAAGTCGTGGCCTTGATAGCAGCAGTGTATCAAGCTCTCGTAATCGCCGAGGGTCGGATGCGCGTGCACGTAACGAATGCGCTTCTAGCGCAACTCGTTATCGTCCTCGTTGCTGCTGCGACGATCCCGCGACTGGGAATTTATGGCGCAGGCCTTGCAGGCTTGGCAGGTTCAGTGATGCTCGCTCTGACTACAGTGGCTTACGTGCGGCGGCGCTGCGGCATGGCTATGTCCCGCCGGTTGGCATGGCGCTGTACCTGGCTCACGGCGGTGCTAGGACTCGCGAGCTTCATCGGTGCGACGGCGTCGGGCACAACTCGTATGCCGCTTAAGGTCGGCGCCTACGCCACCTTGGCTACAGCGTTCTTGGCGTCGATGAGTCCGCGCGAGCGAGCAGTTGTGGTCGAGGGTCTGCGCCGCGTCCTACGGCAATGGCGAGCAGATGAGTAGCCGTATGGCGTCCTTCGAATCAGCAAGCCGACCCGAGGATGTGGGTCGCGTCGCTCTCTTCTTGGATCCTCCGACCCACCATTACCTGCAGGATCGCCTCTTCGACCCAGGCGCCAATCGATACGGCGGCGACGATATCCTGGCTCCCTTTGTCAGAGTCCGCGACTACTTCGAGGCCGCGAAGATTCCGGTGCATACGGCCGACATGATTCCCCGGCGCGCGACTGACCGCCTCAAGATCTATGTGTCGATGGGTCGCACGGAGGGAATAACGGAATATGCAGGTCGCTCGGATGTGATTCTCAGTGCATACTTCGCTTTCGAGTGCCCGATAGTGGAGCCAAGGATCTACCGCTCCCTTCCGCGAATCGCTCGCAAAGTGCGCCGTGTGTTTTCCTTTTCGGAGGCCGCACACCTCCTTCCGTTCACTCGCCAGCCTGTAGCTACGATTCCGTTCGTCTGGCCTCAGTGCCGGGACGGGGTGAGCGAAACTGCCTGGGCGAGAAAAGAACGGCGGTTCCTCACCATGATCAATGCCAACAAGTTGCCTCGCTTGTACTCCAGTGAGCTATACACGGCCAGGCTGGCAGCGGTAGCCTATTTCGAACAGTTCGGCGAGATCGATCTGTATGGAAAAGGCTGGGACAGAGCTCCGGTGAGAGTAGGCAGGAGCTGGGTGCCGTGGACGCTGGTGTTCATCGGCGAGAAGTTATGGGAGTACAAGCAAAGTCTGTGGCCAGACGAGTACTACGCAGCAGCCCGGCGCGCCTGGAAGGGGGTCGTAGCCTCCAAGATAGAAACACTGTCCCGTTATCGCTTCGCCATCTGCTTCGAGAATATGATTCTTCCCGGCTGGGTCACGGAGAAGATTTTCGACTGTTTTGCTGCCGGCTGCGTGCCCGTCTACTGGGGCGATCCAACGATAGCCGAGTCGGTACCGCGCGAGGCTTTCGTAGACATGCGTGAGTTCGGAAGCCTTGCAGAGCTCCGGACGTATCTGCACTCTTTGTCGGATACCCAAGTCGAGAACTACAGAGAAGCGGCGCGTAGTTTCATGGAGAGCCCACGATACGAGCGATATCGCCCCGGCGCATTCGTAGAACTCTTCCGGCGGATAGTAAGCGAAGATACTGGCCTCGCCGTGTGACGCAGCGGTGATTCTGGGTATCAACGGCATCAGGTTGACGCTTGCCCGATCGGGTGTCGCTCGTTGCATCGAGGCGGTGGTGCGCCTTCTGGGCGAGCTCCATCATCCTTTCCGGGAGATTTTAGTGTACTCGCCGTCCCCTCTCCCGCAGGACGTAGCGCTTCCGCCCATCGCTCGCAACGTTGTCGCAAGGGCTCGTTTGCCGCTGGCGTTGTGGGAGCAGTTCGTGCTACCTCTACGGCACGGCGCGAAGGGCGTGCTTCTGTGCCCGAGTTATGTGGTGCCGGTTCTAGCTCGTTCGCCGACGGTCGTCATACACCACGGTTCCTACGAGGGCTACCCCGCTGCATTCCCGTGGTGGCGTCGCACGAAGGCTCGGCTGGCCTATACGGCCAGCGTGTGGCGAGCATCCGAAGTGGTAACGGTTTCCGAGCACAGCCGACGAGATATAGCTCGTTACTATAGGTTCCCTGAACGACGTATCCACGTCGTACCTGAGGGGGTCGATACCAGGATCTTTCGCAAGCTAGAGGACCGTGGGAGTGCCCGCGCTTTTCGCCTTCGCTATCTAGGGTACGATGTGCCGTTCATAGCTTACGTGGGCAAACCGGTGGAAAGGCGGAACCTGACAGCGCTGATCCGTGCGTTCGCCGCGCTAAAGCGACAGGGAGTCCCGCATAAGCTGGTACTGATCGGAACCTCACTGCCTGGAGATTCGCTATATCGAGCGGCGATGCGCCAGGAGGGGATCGTTTCAGATGTCGTAGAGATCGGCTACCTTGGAGAGCAGGACATGGTGTTCGCCTACAACGCTGCGGATGCTCTGGTTTACCCGTCCTCGTACGAAGGTTTCGGTATCCCGGTGCTGGAGGCGATGGCTTGCGGAACACCGGTCATCGCTACGAGGACGACAGCCATCCCGGAATTCGCGGAAGGGGCAGCTCTGCTGATCCCGGACGGCAGCGAGCACAGCATCAAGGCTGGACTCGAAGCACTGCTCTCCAATGCGCAACTGCGCTCTCGGTTGGCCGAAGAGGGTCCCAGGCGGGCGGCAAGCTACGACTGGCGTATTATCGTTCGGCGCTACTTGGACATAATCGTTCCCCTAGCGGAGCGTTGGGAACGAGTTCGCAAGGGTCGATAGCAGAGATTTCGGTTACCAGGGGCACGATTGTTGCAAGCAATGCACTCTGTCCGTGCACGTATCGAAGACTTTCTGCACAGCAACCACTATGGATTTTTGGAAGGACAAGCGAGTCGTCGTGACCGGTGGTTGTTCCTTCATCGGCTCGCACCTGGCCGATGCACTCGTGGCTCGCGGTGCGAGCGTGCGTCTCGTGGACAACCTATCGAGCGGAAAACTCGATAACGTTCGCCACCTACTCGCGAACAAAAGAGTGGAGTTCCTGGAGCTAGATCTGCTCGATCCCAAAGCGGCCGATCGTGCGGTGGCCGATTCCCAATATGTGTTTCATCTCGCAGCTACGCATGGAGGAAGGGGCTTCATCGACCTCCATCAGGCTGCGTGCGCAACCAACCTGGCGTTGGACGGTCTCGTGATTCGCGCCGCGCACAGGGCCGGTGTAGAGAAATTCGTTTTTGCCTCGTCGGGGTGTGTCTATCCGGAGCACCTGCAAACAGACCCTAACCAGACAGTCTACCTCTCGGAAGACATGGTGAAGCCGCCTTACGCGGCTGACAACCTATACGGATGGGCAAAGTTGATGGCCGAACTGACGCTTCGGGCGTACCATCAAGACTATGGCTTTCAGTGTGTGTCGCTGCGGTACTTCACGGCCTATGGCGAGCGGTGCCTCGAGAACCATGCAGTGATGGCCATGATCGCCAGGGCCTTCATCAGGCAGGATCCCTTCGTGGTCTGGGGCACGGGAGAACAGGTGCGAAACTGGACCTATGTTGGAGATATAGTGGAAGGAACGATACGCGCAGCCGAGAGAATCGGTGATGGCACTGCCATCAATCTGGGCACGACCGAGCGCATCCGCGTGATCGACGCAGCACGGGAAGTGCTGCGTCTAACGAACGTCAAAGCACGAATCCAGCCCGATCCTTCGAAGCCGACTGGGCCTTACAACCGGGTATGTGACAACTCGCTTGCGAAGAAACTTCTGGATTGGGAACCTAAGGTCAGCTTCAGCGAGGGCCTAGAACGAACAATAAGATGGTACTTCGCGACTAAAGATCGAGAGCAGGTAGGAGCGTCATTCGAGAGGCTTCTTACTGAGCGATGAAGGTATCCAGCGCCTCTTGGTAGGCGGCACGCAAGAGGCTGGCTACTGTATTGCGGCCGAAGCGTCGCGCCATAGAAGTGTGCATAGTCTCGGCGTGGAAGTCACCTCGCGTTTCGATGGCGTGGTCTATCGCCAGCGCCAAGGCGCCGGGATCCTCAGGCGGTACGAGAAACCCAGTGTTTTGGTCCACGATTTCCTCAGGGCCACCGCAACGCGTCGCCACTACCGGAGTGCCGACAGCAATGGCCTCGACGCACACCGCCGAGAAGGTCTCGCGCCTGCTGGGAACGACTACTACCGCACTGGAACGCATCGCATCCGCTACGGCCGGCGGATCTAATTCTCCGAGAAATTCGATGCTGCTACTGACGCGGAGCGCCTCTGCCAAGGCGCGTATTCGCGATAGCTCTCGAGAATAACTGCGATAGAACGCTCCTCCGACCACGACTAGCCTCAAGCGAGGGTGCTTGGCGAGCAGTGGCGGCAAGGCGCGAACCAGAATGTCGAGACCCTTTACCCAGCGAATCAAACCTACGAACAGGATGCGATCTGGGTCCCACTGTTGCTGTGCCTTGGGTCTGAACACCCTTTCGTCCAAGACGTTGGGCACGATCCTGCATCTTGCGGCGATGGGCGCGAGCTTTTCCATGTTGGACTGCTGCCAACGACTGACGGGAAGAAAGAGGCTTATGTTATCCAGTACGTCGAGGACTCGGCGGCGGACGGCTGGAGCCTCCGTGAGCCACGGGAACCAGGCGGCACCCTCCGTCGTGACCATGGGGAGCCGCAACCGGCTCCCCAGCAACGCTCCAATGACTCCATCAGGGTAAATGAAGTGCGTGTGTATCAAATGAAAATGCGCCATGGAGTGAAGCTGCCTGGCAAGCCGTTCTACGAACGGCAGCGCAATACTGGCGTGGTAGCGGTCGAGCAACTGCCCAGGTGGCCAAGGGATCCGCGGATGGAAGACGCGGTAGGAGTCATCGCCGATCTCGGTGCGCAGGCGGGGCACGGTGCGGTAGCGCCCCCACCAGTTCTCTAGGATAAGCGGCGGTGCCCACGGCAACGGCGCCACCACAGTAGGTTCTGCGAACGCCGCGGTACAGTCGATCATGCGCTTGGTCCACAGCCCCAGCGTAGGGAACGATGGATTCGGGAAATTGCGCGCAAGTACTAGCACTCTGACTTTTTCGCTCGACGCCATGCCACATGCACTCCGGTACGATTGCCCAGCCGTTGCCAGCGCCCTGCCTAGGCCGTCATTACGTTCCCACGACGTCGCTGGGTAGTCCGCCGAGTATCGCTTGCCATCTCGGTATCGCAAACTATCATGTCGAATCGCAGCAAGAGGAACCGGTGTCAGACGTGACGAATGTAGCCGTGATAGGGCTGGGTACGGCAGGCCTAACGCTGCACATGCCAGCCCTGGCGGAGCTGCCGTTCGCTCGCGTAGTAGGTGCTTGCGATCCGGACCCCGAGAGGCGAACGCAGGCTCGTGCGTTATTCGGCGTACCGACGTACGAAGACTACGAAGAAATGCTGAACGCTACCTCGCCGCATGTCGTAATCGTAGCCACACCGCCGGACAGTCACGCCGAGTATTGCATCGAAGCTTTGGCAAGGGGTGCTCACGTCGTTTGCGAGAAGCCGTTCACCTCCAGTCTCGAGGAGGCAGATCGGGTGATCGAGGCGGCTGCCAGAGCAGGTAGGCAAGTCGCGCTTAACCACGAGTTCCGGGAAATGCCGATCTTTCGGGCATTGCGCCGCGAAGTGAGAGAGGGAGATGCTGGTGAGTTGCTAGTTGTGCAGGTGTGGCAACTCATGGATCTCCCTCCGTGGAAAGAAAGAGGCTGGCGTGGCCGCCTGTTGCAGCGAACACTGTACGAGGCGGGAGTCCACTTGGTGGACTACGTGATGGATCTGTTCGGGGAAAAACCCCGAGCCGTTTCTGCTACTATATCCAGTTGCGGTGCGCGGGCCGAGGCGAGCGACGCCGTGGCATTGGTAACGATGGAGTTCTCAGGAGGTCGCCTGGCTCACATTACGCAAAACAGGCTTTGCCGCGGCGAAACGCAGTACTTCGAGGTTAGAGCTGACTGTACCGAGGCGTCCTTGAGAGCGTCCTTCGGGGGTAGGGCGCGGCTGAGTGCAGGGTTCTACCGAAGCACCAAACCTCACCTGCGGCTGGAGCGGGGTGTGTCCGGTATAGCATGGAGAGAGAACGGTACCCACCGCCGTGCGCTAGCTAGAAACCCACGCAACCCGGGAATGCATGCAACTCGAGAGATTTTGAAGAGATCTCTCGAGGCCTTCGATAGCAGTGAAGCGCCGCCAGTTTCAGCGGCGAGAGCGCGCGAGGTGCTCGAAGTAATCGCAGCCTGCTACTACTCGGCAGGGATAGGTGCGCGCGTAGCATTGACGAGCGAAGCGCAGTCGAAGCTGGTCCGTATGCGGCTTGGGGAGAACCCGGCCGAACCACTATGAGGACGTCCCACGAGGCAGACGGCGCGAGAGTCGCTGCCGCCATCGTGGGAGCGGGCCTCATGGGGCGATGGCACGCAGATGCCGTCATTCGAGCTCGCGGTCGCGTCGCTTCCGTGGTCGATAGCGACTCGACACGTGCTGCGGCCTTAGCTCGGCGATTGCCTAACGCGGCAGTCCGATCCAACCTTACCGCTGCGTTGCTGCACGACTCGTTCGACGTCGTGCATATTTGCACGCCCCCCGAGACCCATGAGAGCTTGGCGATCGAAGCACTGGCGGCGGGAAGACACGTTCTGGTGGAAAAGCCGCTCGCACTCAGTGCGGCGTCCACCGACGAATTGCTAGACGTGGCAGCTCGTAGTGGCCTCCTCCTATGCCCAGTACACCAGTTCCTTTTTCAGAAAGGAACCGCAAAGACGATTCGGCTTCTGCCATCTCTCGGCACCCTTCGCCATATAAGCGTATCGATGTGTTCAGCGGGCGGTACCGGAGCCACCGGCGCCGGCAAGGACCGCATAATGTTCGATATTCTGCTGCATCCGCTGTCGGTCATCGCTCGCCTATTGCCGACGTCGCTTCTTGCCGTCGAATGGGCTACGGTACACCCGAAGCCGGGCGAGCTGTTCGTGGCAGGGAGCACTTCGGATTGCACGATCGGAATTCTCGTTTCGCTCGCTGGTCGACCCAGGCGCAACGAAATG
>DATMBI010000277.1:0-4815 GCA_035559375.1 Gemmatimonadaceae bacterium
CGGTGCCGCGGCCAGCCTTGCAGTGCGCGTCTACGCGCCTATCACTA
Organism: Gemmatimonadaceae bacterium; assembly: GCA_035559375.1. Lineage (GTDB taxonomy): Bacteria > Gemmatimonadota > Gemmatimonadetes > Gemmatimonadales > Gemmatimonadaceae > DATMBI01. The sequence goes on from DATMBI010000277.1 coordinate 48, forward strand.
CGCCAGCACCGATCCTGGCCACTGTACGCGCGCTAGGAGCCGAGCTCGTTACGGTTGAGGGGCACATCGGGGACGCTGGACGTCTGGCTATGGATTTCGCTCGAGAGAGCGGTTTCTTCAACGTGGCGACACTCCGCGAACCGTACCGCGTCGAAGGGAACAAGACGTTGGGGATCGAGCTCGCTGAGCAACTTGGATGGGCTTTTCCCGACGTGATCGTGTATCCGACTGGTGGAGGGGAAGGGGTTGTCGGGATCTGGAAGGCGGCTCTCGAGATGCGGGAGTGGGGGTGGATCGATCCGTCTGTTCGACTCCCGAAGCTGGTAGTCGCGCAGGCTGCTGGGTGTGCGCCGCTAGTGCGCGCCTGGAAGGCCGCTGCGGAAAAAGCGCTACCGTGGGAAAACCCGCAGACCAGTGCTGCCGGACTCCGTGTGCCGGCACCGCTGGGGGACCGTTTGGTCTTGGAAGCACTGAGAGAGAGCGCGGGTATCGCCGCAGCCGCGGATGAAGAGCGGATAGCAGCGGCTACTAGGTGGCTGGCAACGCACTCCGGCATCGACGCCTGCCCCGAGGGAGGCTGTGCCCTCGCGGTCCTTGCGGAATTAGTGCGCGAGGGTGCAGTTGCCGCGAACGCCAGCGTGGTCGTATTCAACACTGGTAGCGGCGCGAGTTACCGAAGCGCTTGAGGGATAGTGAACCTGGCTCGGCAGAAGGGCCGGTGGCTATTTTTCGACGATGCAAGCGGCCATTTTCGATCCCTTCAGCGGCATATCGGGTGACATGACGCTCGGTGCCCTCGTGGACGTCGGTCTCGATCCCGCGTGGCTGCACCGATTGCCGGAGGTCCTCGGAATCGGCGACGTGCGTGTCACGATTCGCGACGTACTCAGATGCGGCATCCGCTGCAAGAAGGTGGACTTCGATATCCCACCTCAGCCGCACGGCCGGCACCTTCGTCAGATACGCGAAATACTCGAGCGTTCGTCCGTACCGGAGCGGGTGAAGGAACGCGCCGATAGAGCTTTCACGGCTATCGCAACCGTCGAGGCGGCGCTCCACGGCACAAGCCTCGACAAGGTGCACCTGCACGAGGTTGGGGCCGTGGACGCCATCCTGGACGTAGTGGGTGCCATTTGGGGGTTGAGCGAACTCGGGGTCTCCCGCGTTTACTTCGGGACGATCGCTCTAGGTGACGGCTTCGTGAAGGCTGCTCATGGGATGCTTCCTGTCCCTGCGCCGGCAACGTTACGCTTGCTGGAAGGGCATGCTGTAAACCCGGGGCCGCCCGGTACTGGCGAGCTCACCACGCCAACCGGTGCCGCGCTCGTCAGCGTATTATCCGACGGCCCTCCGCCACCCAAGTATGTTCCGCGGCGGAGCGGATATGGCGCCGGTACCAAAGAGTTACCCGGGCGTCCCAATGCCCTGCGCTTAATTCTAGCGGAGGACATCGAGGTGGGGGGCTCGGAGGGCGTGGAGTCTGTGGTTCTGCTGGCGGCTGACCTGGACGACATGCCGGCGGAACAGATAGCCTTCGCGTCCGATCGCTTCCGCGATAGCGGAGCTTTGGATGTGACTTGTACGGCCATCCAAATGAAGAAGGGTAGGTTGGGAGTACGTGTGGAAGTGCTTTGCCGGCAGCAGGACGCCGCTCGGCTGGAGGGCTTGTTTTTTCTGCTTACGTCCACGTTAGGCGTCCGGCGCACTGTGCTGGAACGCCGTACCCTGGCGCGGCGCGAGCACACTGTGCAGGTTTGGGGACATCCGGTTCGGGTCAAGATGGCCATGCTGCCAGATGGAACGGAGCGCGGCAAGGCAGAGTACGAGGACGTGCGAGCGGTGGTGGAGGCCACAGGTCGTTCCTTTGCCGAGGTGGCGTCGCTGGCTGTTTCCGCTGCGGGGGGTAGGTGACCCTTCGCTATTCTGTTACTGTGCTGCCGCCTCCCGTCTAGAGGCGCGGCTTTACTTACGAGGAGAGAATTGCCGATGCGTAGTACGACGAAGGCTCTGGCTGTCCCGATTTGCTTGACGCTCCTGGCGTCGGCATTGCAGGCGCAAGGGGGCTGCCGGATCGACGAGGGGCGTCCCGGGGAAGTGCGGGATGCCAGAAACGCGATACTGACCAGAGAACTGGCTGGTTCGGTGGAGGACAAGCGCACCAGCTTCAAGCGCGCGGTGTCGCTCCTCACCCGCCCAGCCGAGCGCTTCCGCAACAATATGATCGGGCGAAACCTCTTCCTGGCGAGGGCTTTGGTCAATTTGGCGTTACTCCCTGACACCCCGGCCGAGGTGAGGCGAGCCGATGCTGGCTTCAGTGACGATCCCGAGGGGACCGTAGATCTCCTTGCGATGGCAGACTCGCTCCTCGATGCGGTGGAGGCAGAGCAGCCGGCGTGTGTCTCCGAAACCGAGGAGATACGGCGCAGACCCTACGCCGAGCTCATCAACAAGGCGGTCAACCTTTACAACGAGCGCCAGATCGACTCAGCCGAGTACTACGCGCGCCGCTCGCTGATGATTTACGGGGATAACCGGTTGGCGTACATCGCGTACAATGTTCTCGGCAACATTCAGCAGAGCAAGGACGACATTCCGGGTGCCATCGAGTCGTTTAAAAAGATGGCGGCTTTGATGGCGGGCGATACCACCAGCTCGGTAATCGAGGAACGCAAGAATACGATGATCCTGGTGGCGCAATTGATGACGAACGCGGCCGAGGATCTCGAGGGGGAGCAAAGAGTCAAGGCGATGCGCGAGGTGGTTGACTACCTCGAGCAGGTGTACCTGAAGGAATTTCCGGGGGACGTAAGGGCTCAGTCGGCAATTGCACGCGCCAAGAGCCTCTCAGGCGATGTGGAGGCTGCCAGGCAGGTGTTCAGCGATGCGATCAACAATCCTGACAGGTACACAGACATCGCTTTATTGGAGATGGGTGTAGGGGCTGCTCGTGCCGAAATGCACGCTGAAGCTGCGGCGTTGTTCGAGGCAGGACTCAAGAAGAACCCGTACAACCGCGATGGTTTGTTCAACCTGGCTGCCACGTACGATGCGCTGGGGCAGTACGACAAGATGCCAGCGATATTGAATCGCTTGCTGGACATCGATCCTGAGAACCCGGACAACTACCGCCTCTGGGCGCGCTACTGGCGAGGACGCCACGAGGAACTTCGCAAGACTGCGCAGGGCAAAGATGCCTCGGACCCTGTGTTCCGCGAGCTGCAGGCGGCGATCGACTCGGTGACGAAGTACTTGAGTCGTTTCCAGGATGCACCCGTCAAGGTGAGCTTCACGCTTTTCAGCCACGATGGCGGGCGCCATGTACTGGGCGGAAATGTGGAGAACCTTACGGAGCAGGAAAAGAGCTATACGCTCAGGTTCGAGTTCGTGGACGTCAACGGTAACGTTCTGGACACGAAGGAGGTGGCCATAGAAAACGTGCCTGGCAAGTCCTCCAAGTCATTCCGCGTGGAGGTAACGGACAAGCCGGGGGTAGTAGGCTTCAAGTATGCTCCGCTGACGCCGCAAGGCTGAGTGGTTTTTGCTACCGAGGGGTCGTCAGGGCTGGTGCGCCGCCCTGGCGACCCCTTTTTCGCTTTGGCACGGTGGACCGTCGTCCGGACCTGCCAAGAAGGGTAGCTACTGCGCCAGAAGTTGTTTTGGTTCATTGACTTCGGACCCATCGTCTGCTATGTTGGTTTAACTCTTTCTGAGGGCCACGGCTGTGGCCCTTCTTTGCTACTTTCTGATCCGGTCAGTGGTGCAGAATCCCCATGGTTAGAGTCGCGCGTGTCACGCCGGGGTCCATTGCGGATCGATTGGGACTGGTTGCGGGCGCCGAGATCCGGACCGTCAACGGCAGGGACGTGGACGACTTCCTGGACTGGGAGTTTCTCTCGGCTGAGGATACGATCGTAGTAGCTGCTCGCCTACCGGGTGGCGAGGAGGTGGAGTACGAGATCGAGCGACCGGAGGGTGAGCCGCTCGGGATCGAGCTGGAGCCGCCTAGCGTTAGGCGCTGCGCCAACCGGTGCGAGTTCTGCTTCATAGAGGGGCTGCCGAAGGGGCTGCGGCGCAATCTCTATATCCGCGACGACGACTACCGCCTTTCGTTCGCTTACGGCAACTTCGCTACGCTCTCGAATCTGAAAGAGCGGGATGTGAGGCGGATCGTAGAGTACCGACTCTCGCCTCTGTATGTGTCTGTACATGCGACACCTCTGGAGGTGAGGCGGAAGCTCCTCAACAACTCGCGAGTCCCTGACATATTGAGCCAGTTGCGCGAGTTGGGTTCGCACGGCATTCGTTTCCATTGCCAGATGGTCATAGTGCCAGGGATGAACGACGGGGTTGTGCTGGAGCAGTCGCTAGCGGATCTCTGGGCATTGGGAGAGATGGTGCTCACTGTGGCGGTGGTGCCGGTGGGTCTCACGCAGTTCAACCACCTGTACACCGGTGAACTCATGAGTCGTGGCGCTGCACGGGCGGTACTCGATCAGGCCTTGCAGTGGGGCGAGCGGGCACTGGCTGAGCGAGGCCATCGTTGGGTTTATGGCTCCGACGAACTGTACCTGCTGGCGGGCGTCGCACTGCCGGATGCCGAGTTCTACGACGACTTCCCGCAGATCGAGAACGGTGTTGGCGCCGTGGCTTTCTTGCGGTCCCGTGTTGCCGCGGGGCTGGGAGCACTTCGACCGGCACGGGGCCTGAGAATCGGCGTGATAACCGGGACTGCGATGCAGGCTGTCATGCCACAGATATTGGCGCAGGT
>DATMBI010000278.1:0-2637 GCA_035559375.1 Gemmatimonadaceae bacterium
AGTCGCTGCCGGAGCTGCAGGTGGTGAAGACGGCGGAACGACCGCTGGCATCGGTACCGGTGTAGCGATTTGCACCGCTCCCCGCCCTTGGGGACTCTTCGAGATGCGAATCTTCATCCCCTTGTCGTTGGATATCTCCACCGAATCCACGGAGGAGCTGTCCAGCAACTCGATGAGTTTCTTTACGTAGCGAAGATCGATCATGGATCCTGGCACCTTTCCCGCATCAACCCAATTCGATGAGTTCGCGCGGGAAGTCCGTTAGCACCTGGACGCCGTCACTTCCCACTACGACGTCGTCCTCGATGCGCACTCCCCCGAGTCCTTCGATGTAAACCCCAGGTTCTAGCGTAACCACTGCGCCCTCCTGAATCGGGGACTCCTCCTGCCGAGCGAGACGCGGTCGCTCATGAACCTCCAGCCCGATTCCATGGCCGAGACCGTGCCCAAAAGCCGATGCCAGCCCCTTCTGCGCCAGTACCTCGCGAGCCACAGCGTCCGCCTGGTATCCGCTCATCCCAGCCCTCACCCTCCACCGCGCCGCCTCGTTAGCCTCTCGCACCGCAGCGTGCAACGACCGCTGCTCGTCGGATGCGCGCCCGACCACGAACGTCCGAGTAAGATCAGCGCAGTAGCCCTCGTACACCGCCCCAAAATCCAACAACAGAAAGTCCCCGGGCGCAATAGGCCGGCCGCTCGCCCGTGCATGCGGGAGTGCACTACGCGGACCCGATGCGACTATGGTCGGAAATGGGAATGCCTCGCTTCCAACTTCCCGCAGACAACGCTCGAGCATTCCAGCGACACTCAACTCCGTCATACCGCTCCTGATCTCAGGTAGCACTGCAGCGAGCGCCTGGCAGGCCATCCGAGCGGCACGAGCCAGGCATTCTATCTCGCTCGCGTCCTTGCGCTCCCGCAACCGCTCGACGACACCGACTGTCGGCCTCCAGCTCCACCGCCTGCCATTCTCCTGCAAGCGCTCGAAGTCGCGCTGCCACAGATGAGCAGCTTCGAATCCGACCGCTCGCAGCGCCGGTCGTTGCCCTAAGAGCGACCATACCCCGCGCCAGACATTGGACTCTTCGATTCTGACCTCGCACTCGGCATGGACTTCCAGACGCGCCTGAGTCGCATAACGAGGATCGGTGACGAGGAGCAAGTCGCACTGGCCCACGAGCAAGAGTGCGTTGGAGCCACTAAAGCCCGTGAGGTAGCGTACATTCGCTAACCCGCTCACCAGTAGCGCGTCGAGACCCTCGGCGAGCAGCGACTCTCTGAGCGCCGCCACCCGCTTCCAGTAGACGTCAGGCACGCGCTCTCAGGTCCGCGACCAAGCCCCGCAATGCCAGCTCGTAACCCAGCGCACCGAAGCCGCATACGAACCCGCGTGCTCCCGACGCCAAGACTGTGCGCTGGCGCTCCGGCTCTCTAGCGAAGAGGTTGGAAAGATGAACTTCCACGTACGGGATCGCCACCGCCGCCAGCGCATCCCGCAACGCCAAGCTCGTGTGACTGTAGGCTCCCAAGTTCACGATCGCTCCTTCACAGCGACCGCGCAGGCCCTGAATCGCATCGATCAGGACACCTTCGTGGTTGGACTGCACGAACTCCACCTCCACCCCTAGCTGGGAAGCCACCGCACGCAAGCTGCTCTCGATCTCGGCAAGCGTCGTACGGCCGTAGATCTCCGGCTCGCGACTGCCCAGCAAATTGAGGTTCGGACCGTTGACTACGCAAATTCTCACTTGCGACGTAGGCTCTCGAGCCACGACCGGAATTCGTTCAGGTCTGCTATGTCAGGGTCCACACCACCCTGACGTGCCTGAGCGGGCGAATCCCCGCTCGCAGCGCGAGAAACATCGCCAAAAACCCGGTCCAACGACAACTCCCCGCCCGCCGGGGTCGCGACGCCGCCCCGGCCACCACGGGAGAATAGACCCGAGAGACGCGCCGCAGCTGAAGCATCGCTGCTGTCGCCCGGAGCAGCACCGAAGAGGCTGCCTAACGACGCACCAGCAGAGGAGCCACCCTCCCCCGCCTCGGAAGCCCGTTGGCCGCGCCTCCTGCGTCTGGCGATAGAGCCGAAGAATTGCGCGGCCGTGACGCCAGGCTCCACGAACGGAGCCCCCGCGTCGCGACTCGACTCCACCTCTCGACCCGGCGACTCGTTTTCCAGCTGGCGCTCCAGTGCGGCGATACGCTCCCCCAATTCGACTTTACCCGGATCGCGGGCGAGGACCTCTCGAAGAACCGCCAGCGCCTGCTCCGGGAAACCCTGCTGTAAGTAGAGTTCTGCCAGTGTCTCAGTGGCCAGCGGCGCGACACTCGGCGCAGGTTCGACAGCCGGCTCCCCGACCTCGCCGCCCGCGTCGCCAGGGGCGGGCTCCCCTACGAGCACAGCATCAGCACCATCGGCCGAGAGCGGAGACGTAGCCGATTCCACTATGGCATCGCCGTCTCGCGCGACCGGTTCCGCTCCCTCAGCAACGTCCAACTCCAACTCCAGGTCGAACACTTCCGCAAAACCCCTTTCGGAACTGGTCGCCGCAGGGGCCGGCGTCGGCGGGGCGAGCCAGCGCTGATCCTCCGCACTTAACTCGAATGCCAGCGCTTCTGCATCGAGCTCGGCTCCTC
>DATMBI010000279.1:0-3298 GCA_035559375.1 Gemmatimonadaceae bacterium
GATTTCGCTGGCAGCCAGACCCGCCGCGTGTATCGCCGGAAGGTCCACGACTTGGCGTACGCCAGGCAGCGGGTGAAAGCGAAGCGCGCGACTCTCGAGGTCGTATTCGACGAAACCTTTCCCAGGAATGCGATCTGCCCGCTCCTGCTCGACCTCGCCCCAGATATTGCGGCTGCAGTACTCCAGGGCGCCCGAATAGCAGGCGTTAGGCGCCAGTACGCGGTGTACGTGATAGTGCCCCAGCGCCACGTAACTCCAGCGTTCCGTTCGCAGCTCGCTCCGCGTCACGCGGGAGACTGCGGAATCCGCCGGTGAAGCAGGAACGGCTCCCTCGACCTCCGCATGCATGACGAGGACGTTGTGGCGGAACGCCGGGTCCGGCTCTAAGCGCTCGGGTTCGCGCGGAGCGTCGGGGACGGCGAGCACCGCTGTGTCGCGTTCGGCTAGGTAGATCCAACTCGCTCTCTCGACCACCACGTGAATCCCCAGCTGCAGGAAGAGACCCAGAATGCACCCGGTCTCGGAGGCGCGCGGTCGATCGTGGTTACCGGCTACGATCACGACGGTAGCGGCTGGGCATTCGCGGACTAGGCGCGCGAACTGCGAGAAGGCGAGCATGATGGCTGGATTGGAGGGGCGCACCTGGTGGAAGACATCGCCGGCCACGAGTACCAGGTCCGGCTGCAGGGCGATCACACGGTCCATGCACTTTTTGAAAGCGCTGGCCACGTCCTGCTCGCGTTGGTTGATCCCGTACTCGGTCTGACGCTGGTATTGGCGATAGCCCAAGTGGAGATCGGCCAGATGCACCAGCCGCATCAGAGCACTCGCATGCGCTGGGTAATGACGGTGCGTACCCGGATCGGGGGTCGCCCCGCCGCAGGGGCAACGAGCGAGGAGAGCGTCACCACCGTGCGCGCCTCTGCGATCCACCCGCGGCGCCGGTCTAGCACCACGTATCCCTCTAGAGAGCCGGACGTTTCGGCCACCGTGGAAGGCGCTCCAGTCGTTCGCGTAATACGCCCGCGAACCGAGATGAATGCCTGGCCGTCCGATCCCAGCGAATCGAACTGAAAGGTGGCCGAGATCGTAGCTGTGCCCCCAGGTGCGAGACTGCTGGCCAGCGGCACCTGCAGGCTGGCTGACCACGATGCGCCCGGCTCGACGGGGCGAAGGGGTAGTGTGGCCGGTACCTGTGCGATGGGGCCCACATCGCGAAAGGACCCCGAGCTGCTACCGAGCATCGCCGTCGATCCGTTGGGTGCGACCCGAAAGCGATAGTGTTGTCCTCTTATCCCACTCGCCCAGCGCAGCAGCGACGCCGAAGCGGAGTTGGCCGGCCCCACTACTCCCACGGAATCCGTCCAAGCTTCCATCGTCGTGCCATCGCGCTCGGCGCTTTCCACCGCAATCGTGGTGAGCACCGTCAATATGCTGGCTTCGGACGTGTTCCACTGCGACTCGCCGCTGCGCATGCTTCCCAGCATGGCGACTTTCTGTTCCACGTGCACGCGCAGCGTGTCGCCCACCCGCGGTCGGACCTGCAGCAACACCGGCTGGGCACCGATCCCCACTGCGCTGGCCATCAGCCCTCCCATGAGGGGTAGCACGCAGAGTGTGCACTCGAGGCAGCGCATCGTCAGGATCCGTAGGGGTCGTCCAGGGGGAACGACCGCAGTGCTGGCCGCGGTGCCGGCGGTACACCAGTAGCCGTCAGCCGTTGGGGAAGTAGCCTCTTGAAGTATTGCCGCACGTCGGCGGGCCGCGCCCTCAAGGTAAGGTCCCGGGCGCGGAGGACCTCGCTCTCGGTGAAGAGCGCAATGGTGTCCTCTACCCACTGTACCGTGATCGAAGGATCCAGAGTAGCGAGCGTGCGGGCCACCGACACAGCCAGCGACGGCTCGGACTCCTGAGGGAAGCGTTCCACTCCCTCGCGTCCCGAGAGCACCGGGGGCCTGGGAAAGCGGACGAAGATCGGCTGAGTGAAGTGCGGGTGCCTGACCATCAACTGCCCCTTGTCCAGTGTGGCCAGTTTGGTCTTGGTGGCCTGGCCGAGTACGGCATACCCTGGCGTGGCCAGCTCGTCTGCGTCCATGCGACCGTAGATGGCGGTGGCCGCGTTACCAGTGAGGCGCCGGTGCACCTGCGAGCGAAACTGCTGTGCTCCGAAGAGAACCAACCCCAGATAGCGCCCTCGCTCGGCGATGTCGAGCAGCATCCGCCGCACGTACGTATCCGGTCCATCGGCGGGCGCGTACTTGTTGAGTTCGTCAACGAACACCACCAGGTGATTGACGCCGAGCGCTCTGCGTTCCAGGTACTCGCGCAGCATATGGACGACACGCGCGAAGATCAGGTCCTGAGCGTCTTCGTCGAGGTTCGCAACATCGATCACATACACCGTGCGATCCTCGAAGTTGCCCCACGGCAGGTCGTTGGCGGCACCGTTGTCCGTGACTAGCCCCTTGCACCGGGTAGCGATGTTCACCAGGCGGTTACGCACCTTGCGTATCGTGGCGATGTGGTGCGTGCGCCAGCTCTCCTGTCCCTGCTGTTCCATCGCAGTCACCAGGTCGCGGAACCACTCCTCTAGCTCGGCGAAACTCCGCACACAGTACTTGCGGTCGCGCAGCAACCCTCCGTCCACGAATTCCTTGTCCACGATGCGGTCGGCGATGAAGTCGATGAGCGCGTCGGCCTTGGCGTCCACGTCGTCGCGGTGGAGAAGCACTTCGGCGAACCGCAAGACCTCCGTGAGTCCCCAGGTGAGAGGTCTCACGTTGTGCTGCAGGGCCGGGTGCGAGCGCAGTGTGGCCAACGCCAGTCCTCGAGCCGTGTAAGGGGCGTAGTAGCACACGCGCTCGAACGGCTGTGGGTCGATCCTCAGCTCCCGATACATCTCCAGGTCTTCTTCCTCGAGGCGCCCCGGCTGATCCAGGAAGCAGAGGTCCGGTCCCTTGACATTGAAGCAGAGCGCCGCGATCGATCCCTTCGACGCTGGGAAGTGCGTGAAGAGCGACTTGAGCAAGAACTCCACCGCGCTCGTTTTGGTAGCCAGCCCGGACACCCCAGTAATGTTTAGGTGAGCCGCCTCAGGTCCCACCAGGAAATCGGCGTCGAGGTACACCGGCGCCACTGTCCCTCCAGCTCGGTACAACCCTACCGGGATACCGGTGCGCTTCTCTTCACCTAGGTAGCTGTCCATGCGCAGCGCAACAGCCACGTCGGCCGCATCGGCGAGGAATACCTCTCCCATCGGCACCGGCTGGAGTGGCTCTTCTGGCACATGCCGCAGTAC
>DATMBI010000280.1:0-6118 GCA_035559375.1 Gemmatimonadaceae bacterium
AACTGAGCGATAGAGTCGCTGCGCCACATGATTGGACTGCCGTACCTCTAGGAATACCTCGCGCACACCTAGTTCACGCGCCGCCGCCAGCACCGACTCCAGTAGGGCCCGCCCCACCCCACGCCCCCGAACAGCAGGCGCGACCGCCAGATTCGCTAGTTCCGCCTGGTCGGCCACGACATACAGTACCGCATACCCCAAGACCTCGCTTCGCTCGCCCTGCACTGCACCTTCTGCTACAAGCAAGCGCGACACCGGGTCACCCAAGGCAGCTGCGAACGCGGCACGACTCCAAGGCCTGCTGAAGCAAACCTGCTCGATAGACGCAATCGCATCGAGATCGGCCCGTGACGCTGGCCTTACTCGTACCCCCAGCGCCCCACCCGCGTCTTCGGCCCGGCCCACTCGATGCTCGATGTCGTCCACAGATGTAAGTAGCCCTACGTCAGTGGCCGGCCATGGGCAGCCTCCCACCGTACCTGCGCCTCCGCCTTGCGCCCGTAATCAGGCTCCCACGCCCCTACCTCTACCTTCCGCAACAACCCGTACCGCCACAAACGAGCGAACCCGCGAGCCGCGGGCTCGAGCTTCATCAGCTCGCTCGGCCCTACCAACACTCGCCCCGATACCGCCGTGCGCGCACGTACATCCTCTATCGGCGCTAGCCATGTGCCCTCACCCGGCACAATGGAACCGTCGGCGCGGACCGAAAAGTCCAACCCGAAGACCTCGCCGCGCATCGCATCCACTACCGCGCTGTAAAGACCAGGTGGCAATGACGGCTCAGCCCCAGCCGGAACGAGGAGCAAAGACGACGCGACCAACAACGGAATCCGCAGCCCGTGTGCCAGCCCTTTGGCAATCGCCGCCGAGACACGTAACGAGGTGAAGCTCCCGGGCCCGGCACCGCACATAATCACCGCCAGATCACCTGGTCTCACCCCGGCTCGGTCCAGGAGCGCTGCGATCGCAGGCGTCATACGCTCCTCGTGCTGCCCCCTAATCGGCACACGTACCTCCTCCATGACCTGCCATCCGGACAGCAGCGCCACTGATCCCAGAGAGGTGCTGGATTCCAGTGCTAGGCCTAACACGACTTTTCCACCACAGTGGAATCCACATCGAGAATCCTTCGTGCGTCGGTTTCAGGATCGTGCGTAAGTCTAATCGCGATAACGTCTTTTGGCATTCGATCTCCAGCCTTTTCCGGCCATTCCACCAATATCAACATGCCGCTGTTGATAATATCGTCCCATCCCAAATTCGTGAGTTCGGCTTCGTCGCGTAGCCGATAGAGATCTATGTGGCAAACAGTGCCGCGCGGACTCTCGTACTCGTGCACCAGAGAAAAGGTGGGGCTCGTTACTGACCCGCGCACACCGTAACCGCGGCAAATGGCCTTGACGAGCGTGGTCTTGCCAGTGCCTAAATCCCCGCTCACGGCGATAATTGCAGGTGCACGAAGCCGCTCGCCCAAGGCCTGGCCCCAGGCCTCCAACTCCTCGAGCGTAAACGAGCGCACCCAGGACCTCGCCTACCCACCTAACATCGACTAGCTGACCGACGGCCAGAGTGACACCACCGCGGCAGTCATTAGCGCTAACCCCTTATAGTGGCAAACGGATCGCGACGGCGCGTCGAGGATTGAGCTGCCCGCAGCTCGAATATCTGGTCACGCAGCCTGGCCGCGCTTTCGAAATCGAGCTCGGCTGCAGCTTTGCGCATCTCCCGCTCCAGCTCCTCGATCAACTTGGCCACCTCGGCTGCTGTGTACCTCCCATGCGCCTCCGCCACTTTCCGCACACCGTGCTGTTCGAGTCGATCGGAGCGCGCGTCCGCCACGCGGGTAATGAACCGCACCTCGTCGACACTCTTGACCACGCTGCGGGGAGTGATCCCGTGCTCACTGTTGTAGGCCATCTGCAGCTGCCGGCGGCGGTTGGTCTCCTCGATGCAACGCCGCATGGAATCGGTAACGCGATCGGCGTAGAAAATGGCCTTCCCAGCCGCATTACGGGCAGCCCTACCGACCGTCTGGATGAGCGAGCGATCGCTCCTCAGAAAACCCTCTTGGTCCGCGTCCAGCACAGCGACCAGCGACACCTCCGGTAAATCCAAACCCTCCCGCAACAGGTTGATCCCCACCAAGACATCGAAATCGCCCAGCCTCAGTCCCCGCACGATCTCCATGCGTTCGATTGCGTCGATGTCCGAGTGCATGTACCGAACGCGTACACCCATCTGCTGGAGGTAGTCGGTCAGGTCCTCCGCCATCCGCTTCGTCAACGTCGTTACCAGCACACGCTCACCACGCCGTTCGCGAAGACGTATCTCGTGCAATAGATCGTCCACCTGCCCCTGGACGGGCCGCACCTCGATCTCTGGATCCACCAGCCCCGTGGGCCGGATGATCTGCTCCACTACTACACCCTCGGATAGCTGCAACTCCAGCTCGGCCGGCGTGGCACTTACGAAGATAGCTCTAGGGACCAGACGTATGAATTCGTCGAAAGTGAGGGGACGATTGTCCAGCGCCGAGGGGAGCCGGAAACCGTATTCCACCAGCACCTCCTTCCGCGCGCGGTCGCCGTTGTACATCCCCCTGAGCTGTGGCAGAGTCACGTGCGACTCGTCCACTATCACCAAAAAGTCTTCCGGGAAGTAGTCGAGCAGACAGGCCGGGCGTTCGCCAGGAGCGCGGCCGGAGAGGTGCCTGGAGTAGTTTTCGATTCCAGCACAGGTACCTATCTCCAGCATCATTTCGATGTCGAAGTTGGTTCGGCTCTCCAGACGCTGCGCTTCGAGCAGCTTTCCTGCTGAACGCAACTCGTGGAGGCGCTGCGCGAGCTCGGCTCTGATTGCCGCCACGGCGCGCTCCAGCGTCGGCCGCGTGGTGATGAAGTGGGTCGCAGGGTAGATGGCAGCTCGATCGAGCGGCGCTATTGCCTTGCCAGTGAGTGGATCGATCTTGGTAATGCGCTCGATCTCGTCTCCCCAGAGCTCGATCCTCACCCCCTGCTCTTCGTAGGCGGGGAACACTTCGACTGTATCGCCCCGCACCCTGAACGTCCCTCGCTCCAAAGCGACGTCGTTGCGGCTGTACTGGATCCCCACCAGCCCTCGCAGGATCCGATTCCGTCCGATGCGCTGGCCACGCTCGAGAATCAACATTTGCTGCCGATACTCGACCGGATCGCCGAGTCCGTAGATCGCACTCACGGTCGCGACTATGATGACGTCGCTGCGTTCCATGAGGCTGGACGTGGCGCGCAGCCGCAAGCGGTCGATGTCCTCGTTGATGGATGCATCCTTCTCGATATACGTGTCCGTAGCAGGCACGTACGCTTCTGGCTGGTAATAGTCGTAATAGGATATGAAGTATTCGACCGCGTTAGACGGAAAAAGGCTCTTCAGCTCCCCATAGAGCTGCGCGGCCAGTGTCTTGTTGTGCGACAGCACGAGTGCTGGGCGTCCGTAAGAAGCGATGACGTGCGCCATAGTCATCGTCTTCCCGGATCCAGTGACACCCAGTAGCGTCTGAAACCGATCGCCCCGTTCCAAGCCCCGAGTCAGTTCTGCAATAGCACGGGGCTGATCCCCAGCAGGCTGGTACGGTGCTTCCAACTTGAAGGGTGAGCGTTGCATCCGACTCAATATAGCAGAATGGGTGCTACCCCAACGTGCCCCCACGCCACAAGGCTATCCCAACACACCTTACTGCGACGCGGCACCTCCCAGTGCGGCTCTCACGGCGCTCCTGAGCTCGGCTGCCTTGAACGGCTTCGCTATGAACCTGACCCCCTCGTCGAGCGCATCCTTGTGCACGATGGTGTTCTCGGTATAGCCCGACATATAGAGGACCTTGATCCCCGGCCTCAGCGCCTGGATGCGCCCGGCTAGTTCGCGGCCGGTGGACTGCGGCAGCACGACGTCCGTCAGCAGAAGTTCGATAGAACCCTCGTGCTTTTCGGCCAAGTCGAGTGCCTCGGTCGGGGTGGCCGCAGCTAACACCTGGTACCCAGCGGACGTCAGGATCCGCACCACGGCCTGACGCACCGCCATTTCGTCCTCTACTACGAGGATCGTCTCGGTACCGCCCACATCGCTGTACACGTCGCGTTCCTTCTCTCGAGTAGGCACCGCACCGTACACCCTGGGCAAATACACTTTGACGGTCGTCCCCTTTCCAACCTCGCTGTACAGCCAAATGTTCCCCCCGCTCTGCCGAACGATACCGTGCACCGTCGAGAGGCCGAGGCCGGACCCTACACCGGGCGGCTTGGTCGTAAAAAAGGGTTCGAAAGCCCTGGCCTTGGTAGCCTCGTCCATCCCGTGACCAGTGTCGCTAACGGCCAGAAGCACGTAGTGGCCAGCTACTACTTCCAGGTGACGGGCGGCATACTCCTCGTCTATCTCCACGTTAGCCGTCTCTATCGTCAGCGTGCCGCCGCGAGGCATCGCATCTCGCGCATTGACCGCAAGATTGACGATCACCTGCTCGAGTTGCGTGCGATCCACGCGTACCGGCCATAACTGCGGTTCCAGCACCGCTTCCAGCAGGACGTCCTCACCCAAAAGCCGGCCCAGCATCCCGGCGGCATCCCGTACCACCTGATTGAGATCGACCACTTCCGGAGAGAGGATCTGTCGGCGACCGAACGCCAAGAGCTGGCGTGTAAGCGATGCCGCATGCTCTGCCGCGCGCTGAATGGCCTCGACCTCGGCTCGCAAAGGATTCGCTTCGCTCAACGACTCCAGCGCCAGCGCAGCATAGGCCATGATCACTGCCAACATGTTGTTGAAGTCGTGAGCGATTCCACCTGCCAGGCGGCCTACGGCTTCCATTTTCTGGGCCTCGCGCAGCTGCTGCTCCAACATCTTGCGGCGTGTGATGTCCACGGCCACCGTAGTAACGCCCGCAATTTCTCCGTTGGCATCTCGCAGCGGCTCCAGCGTCAGGTCGTACCAGTACTTCCTTCCTCCGAAGGTGGCATCGAACTCCTGCCGCCAACTCACGCCTTCTGATAACACTCGCTCCTTGAGAGCTGTGAGTCGCTCGCCGTCCTCTGCGGCCAGAAGCTCGAGGTCGGTCTTTCCCAGCGCCGTCTCCGTTTCCCTACCGTACGGAGTTCTGATCCAGGTGTAGCGCAGATCACGATCCTGTGTCGAGACGATCACCTTGGCACCACGCAGCGCGACGGTGAATCGCGCCTCGCTATCCCGGATTGCATCTTCGCTCGGAACGCCCCCAGGACGCTCCTCCAGGAACAGCGCTATACCGAGAACGGCACCGTCGCCACTCGTTAGGGGCCGCAGCCAAAATTCCACTGGCACAGAAGTCCCGTCCGCGCGCTTGAGCAGCGCCTGTCGGCGCTCCCCAGGCACCGGGCCACCCTCGAGCTCCGCCAGCGACAACCGGATCCCTGAACCACTCGTTCCCATGAACTCGAAGGCCGACGACAGGTGTCGGCCCACTAGCCCGCCAGGCCGCGAGCCAGCGATGCGCTCCGCCTCCCGGTTGGCAAACAAGATTTCTCCCGAATGGCTGGCTGCTACCGCTCCACGGTCTAGCTCGTGGAGGAGCGCTACGAGGGCAGCGGACCCTCCCGCACCTTCGACCCCTACGTTCCCATACATGCGGCCCTCCCGGCGGCGTGCAGCCCAGCGCACCTGGACCAGCGCTGCAGCCCAGTGTCGGCAGAGTTATCGAGTACGGACCGACTAAAGGAGAAAGCGCTCCGCGCCGGATTGCGCTAGCAGTAGGCAATCACGGTCCCACGACTCCATGAATTCGCCGAACTCTCCGCGCTCGTAATGATCGGGATGCCACGCTTCCACGAAGAGATCGGAATCTTTGTCTGCATAGAACCTGGCCACCCCAGCACGGTTGTTGAGCGCGTTCACTAGCTCCAGATATCCGGCGCGATCGCCGTGTGCGTTCTCACTGCCGCTGAAGATGCACGTGAACAACACGCCACCCGCGAGAGGCTTCATTATCAGATTGTACTTTCGCGTATGCCGTGCCTTGACGAGCTTGTCGTCACGGGTCACCTCGTAGCCCAGAAATTCGACGTGCCGGCTCATCTGCTCCATCGTCTCGCCTATCATGGCGCCTCCC
>DATMBI010000281.1:0-2142 GCA_035559375.1 Gemmatimonadaceae bacterium
TATGATTCTCACCGGTCGGAACGTACGGGCCAGCAAGGCCTACAGAATGGGGCTCGTGCACGAGCTGGTGCACCCCGCCATCCTCGAGGAAGTGGCTATGCAACGCGCCCACCAGCTGGCTCGAGTCCCGCTGAGGCGCAGTCGGCGCTCGTCTCGCCCGCTCCGGCGACTGCTCTTGGAAGGAACGGCTTTGGGTAGGGCGATGGTGCTAGCTAGGGCTCGCCGCGACGTTCTGCGCAGAACCAGGGGGATATACCCTGCGCCGCTCAAAGCACTGGACGTGGTGGCGCAGGGTTACCGCAACCGTGCTGCAGGTTACACTGCGGAGGCACGCGCTTTCGGCGAGCTAGCGATGACGCCGGAGTGCCGCGAGCTGATCTTCTTGTTCTTCGCTTCGACGGCGGCCAAGAAAGAGAGCGGTATCGGAGAGCCGGCACCCGAGCCGCGAGCGGTGCGCAAGGTCGGGATCGTGGGTGCTGGTTTCATGGGTTCCGGAATCGCAGCGCTAGCGGCGCAGCGAGGCGCTATCGTCAGGCTAAAGGACACAGGTACCGACAGGGTGGGCCAGGGATTGGCGGCGATCCATCGCCTCCTGTCCGAACGCTTGGAGAAGCAGCAGATCTCGCGGCAGGAGTTCGCGGACGCTATGGCATCCGTGGGCGGCACTACGGACTATAGCGGCTTTGCTAACGCGGACCTGGTTATCGAAGCCGTCTTCGAGGACCTGTCTGTCAAGCATCGCGTTTTCCGCGAAATCGAGAATGCGGTACCGGCGCATGCTGTCCTAGCTTCGAACACTAGCACCATACCGATAGCGCTCATCGCCCGTGCCACGCTTCGTCCGGAACGCGTGCTCGGCATGCACTTCTTTTCGCCGGTGCACCGCATGCCGCTACTAGAGGTCATCGTCACCCCCGAGACCGAACCCGTTGCCGTGGTAACGGCGGTGTCGTACGGCAAGGTACTCGGGAAAACGGTTATAGTCGTACGGGATTCGCCAGGTTTCTACGTGAACCGCGTGCTGTCTCCGTACCTGAACGAAGCAGGCTGGCTACTCGATGCCGGGGCTAAGATAGAGGACATAGACAGCGCCCTTCTAGACTTCGGATTTCCAGTGGGGCCGCTCACGCTGCTCGACGAAGTGGGGCTGGACATCGCTGGTAAATCCGGCGCTATCCTCGCCGAAGCATTCGGGGAACGAATGGCCCCTGCCCAGTCGCTTCGAGCAGTGGTGTCCGCAGGGCGACTGGGTCGCAAGGGGAGGTTGGGTTTTTACCGGTACGACGAGTCGGGCAAGAAGGACGGACCAGATCCAGATGTTTACAACCTTATCGGGGGAGTAGCCCGCACGAGATTCGAACCGGGAGAGATCCAGCAGCGTTGCGTACTGGTCATGGTCAACGAGGCGCTGCGCTGCCTCGAGGAAGGGGTCGTGCGCTCGCCTCGCGACGGAGACTTGGGCGCAGTGTTCGGGTTCGGCTTCCCCCCTGCGAGGGGTGGCCCCTTCCGGTACGTTGACGCGGTAGGAGCCAAGAGAGTGCGCTCGGCCTTGGAGGAGCTCGCGGCACGTTACGGCCAGCGTTTCGCTCCCTGCGATCTGCTCGTTACTATGGCGCAGCGGGGAGAACGGTTCTACCCTTTGACTGGGAAACCCCTGTGACTCGCCGGCGCGCTGTTTGTGATCTCTGTCCCGTCGCAGCGCCTCGACGCGTTTCAGATTCAGTGGCGCGCCGGTAGCGCAGTCGCTGCCAGGTGGGTACAGCCGATGAGGTCGTATAAGCCTCTGTTTTCAAAAGACTTAGCTGCCTTCTGGCGGGCAGTATTCGAATTGCAGACTGCCAGTTGACCGATGCAAGCTTCGAGGGGTCTTCAGTTACAGGACGAGAGCGATGCCACTTTGGTGGCGCGGGTGCGGGCGGGCGATACGGCCGCATACGCAGTCCTGGTGGCTCGTTACCGAGTGCAGTTCGCCCGCTACGCGGTGCGGATGCTCGGTTCTCGCGAGGATGCCGAGGAGGCTTTACAGGACGCGTTCGTGAGGGCGTACCGGTCGATCGCTAAATGCGACGATCCGGAGCGATTCGGGTCCTGGCTATTTCGGATTCTCGTGAATCGCTGTCGGACGGCTGGGACTCGGCGGGG
>DATMBI010000282.1:0-5744 GCA_035559375.1 Gemmatimonadaceae bacterium
CCTATGCTGGCGTCCGACCTGTTCGATGTCATGCGAATCCCGTCTATGACGTAGATGGGATCGTTCGATAGGGAGAGCGAACTCGTGCCGCGAATTCGCACTCGACTCCCTCCACCGGTCATGTTAGCCGGCAGGATCTGAACGCCAGGCGCCTTGGCCACCAGCACGTCCGCCAGCGTCTTGATAGGCAGCTCGGCGATCTTGTCGGCTACTGTAAGGGCGGTGACAGCGTTACCGATCTCTACACGCCGGGTCGCTCCCGTGGCCGTCGTGACCACGGGCGCTAGGTTGATGGCCAGTGGCTCTACTTCGATCTCCAACCGCGCTGTCTCGCCAGCACCGACAGTAACAGCCTGCTTGGCCTCCCCGTAGCCAACACGCAACACTCTCACCGTGTGACTCCCCGGAGGGACGCCGCGCAGCACGAATGTGCCCTCGGCATTGGTAAGACCACCGATAGTGGTTCCAACGACGAACACTTGCGCCTGGTCCACCGGACGCTGATTGCTCTTGTCCACCACTCGCACCGTAATCGAGCCCTGCTGGGCATGGGCCCGTGCGAGCGGAGACGCCAGAGCCAGCACCATGATGGCCGCCAGGCGCCACGACCGACGGAAGTCGAGGCCCATACAACCTCCTTGCTGGGGTGTGGATCGAAACGACACTCCTACCCCTGGTGGGGGGCGCACCGAGGGGGAGCGATGTCCACGGTGCAGCACAATCGGGATTTCGTCAAGAGTACCGGTTTCAGCTGCCGACTATACATCGTATTTCAGCGCCAAGGTTGACAGGTGCTGGTCGGGCCGACACTCTGGGACCGTCGGCTCCGGTCCTTGCAAAACTCAGGCACCTAAATGAGCACAATGGTACGGATGACACAACACAAGCTGCTCGTCGGCTTCGTTCTGGCTGGGCTTCTTCTGGCCGCGCCTTATAGCGCCGCTCAGTCGCCACGCACCCACTGGGATTCGGTTGCTCGCTCTCTGCTCGAGGAGCTGGTGGAAATCAACACGCAAAACAGCGATGGAAGCACGCTGCAGGCTGCGCACGCCATGGCTGCCCGTTTGAGGGCGGCAGGTTTCCCCGATTCGGACGTCGTCGTGCTGGAGAACGCGCCGCGCAAGGGTAATCTCGTGGCCCGCTTGCGGGGGAGGAGCACAGGGAAGAAGCCTCTGCTGCTTCTCTCGCACATAGATGTCGTGGAGGCCAAGCCTGAGGACTGGACGCTGCCGCCGTATCAATTCGTGGAGCGCGACGGGTTGTTCTTCGGTCGTGGCGTGGCGGACGACAAAGACGAGGCAGCCATACATCTTGCGATCCTCATGCGGCTCAAAGCCGAAAACTATGTTCCGGACCGCGATATCATTGTCGCCCTCACCACTGACGAAGAGGGCGGGGGAGCCAATGGCGTTGCGTGGTTGCTCCAGAACCACCGCCAGCTCATAGATGCCGAGTTCGCTTTCAACGAGGGTGGGGGTGGGAGGGTGCGCGACACAGTGCGTGTATCGCACGACGTACAGGCGAGCGAGAAGAAGGTGCAGAACTTCATGCTGGAGGTAACCAATCCGGGAGGGCATTCCTCGGTGCCGCGTCGAGACAACGCCATAACGCAGCTCGCGATGGCCCTCACTCGAATTGGCCCAGACATTTTTCCGGTGCACCTCAACGAAGTAACCCGGGAGTATTTCGCAAGGCTGGCGCCGTTGGTAGAGAAGGAAAGTCCCGAGTTGGCGCGAGCCATGAGAACGATCGTGCGCGACGAGCGCGATTCCGCTGCTGCGGCCCTGCTGGCGCAGGAGCCGCGCTACAATTCCCAGCTCCGCACGACCTGTGTAGCTACGATGCTGGAGGGGGGACACGCACGCAACGCTTTGCCGCAGCGTGCCCGCGCCTACGTGAACTGCAGGGTGTTGCCTGACGAAACGCCGGAGTACGTCAAAGCGGTCCTGGAACGGGTGATCGGCGATACGGGGGTTCGAGTCGCTGCGCAGGGGTCGGCTCGCAACTCGCCGCCATCGCCGCTGACACCGGCCTTGATGGCTGAGATAGAGCGTGTCACCCGCGAGATGTGGCCAGGTGTGCCGGTACTTCCCACTATGAGCACGGGCGCCACAGACGGCCTGTACTTGCGCAACGCCGGTATTCCGACGTATGGCGTTTCGGGGTTGTTCTATCCGGAGACTTACGCTCACGGAATGAACGAGAGGATTCCAGCCAAGGCATTTTACGAAGGGTTGGAGTTCATGTATCGGCTGGTGCGGGCAGTCACTGGGGGACGGCCGCCGATCAGCTAGGGGGCGGAGGGAGCCTCTGCTACGTGTCTAGGCCTGCGTAAGTTCAGCCTTGTCGTAGGGGTGGCTCTGGTCCTTGCGAACGAGAAGCTCGAAGCCAGGGCCGAGCAAGTAAAGCGCTTTCCGTAGTGGAGGAACCCGCCGCAGCCGCTCGTAGGCTTTCAGAAGCCACTGTTCCCACCACTTCAACGTTTTCCGTTGCTGCTCGGGGATCACTGGAAGGGTCGAGGCCTCGATCCGAAACCCGCTGGCACGCAGAAGACGGGAGAGTTCGAAATACGATAGAGTCCGAATGAACCGGTACGGCACACCCTTCACCACCCTCACGTATGCCGGCATCAGTCGGCGCGGCAGGTAACCTAAACCCCACACCCGCACATGTGGGTCAGGCCCGGGCGCGAGTCGGTTAGGCGTAGTGAGAAATAACACACCATCGTCGGTCATGACACGCTGCATTTCCGTCAATGCGCGGCGTTGATCGCTTACATGCTCGATCAGGTCGACAGCTACCACGGTCGTGAAGCTGCTGTTCGGAAAAGGAAGATATTCGGCGCAGCCACAGACCAACGGAACGTCGAGCCCGTTTTCCTGTAACTGCCGCTGAGCGACAACGAGCCAGCGAAAGGCGATGTCGTAGCCGACTACCGTACGAAAGCGCTCTCGGGCAGCCAAGAGAACTCCCCCCGTACCACATCCCACGTCGAGGAAAGAAGCGTCTTCTAGCTGGCTCGCAGCGAGACGATCCATCACGCGCAACGACTGGGCAGCGCGATGCTTCAGAGCCAGGGCATGTTGGATGAAGCGCTCGGCACGCTGCGGCTCTACTTCGGGTGTCATATTCCAGTAGGCGCGTAGCACTCCCTCGAAGTCGCACGCTCGGGTTCGCTCGAGCAGCCGGCCTGCCTTGGCGTAGTCCTGCTCGAATCCGATGTACGGATCTGGAAAGACGCGGAAGTCAGGGATGCCGAATACCACTCGGTAAGTGCGGCTACAAGCCTGGCATCTGTACGCGCCGGGCAGTGATTCCACCGGTCTCTTACAGAGGGGGCACACGAACTGAATAGCAGACACTGAATGGGACGTAGGGCTGCCCACGCCTCCCTCGCTGTTCACTTCCAAGCCCTCGAGCTCCTGCCAGGTCCCAGCAAGTAGCCCAGCGCTTCGCCGCACGCCCAGAAGCATGTGAGTGCCACTGTGAACGGGAGAGACCGTACAGCCTGAAGCGCGCAACGTCGCTTGCCTGTGCTCCGAACAAGGCAGCGCACAGAGAGAAGGGCGGGGAGAAGAGGTGTACCCATGGCATAGCCGAGGCGCTTTGCCGGACTCAGCTGGCTACGGAGCAGACTCGCGTAAGTTCGTCCGTGGTGGAAGAAGGCCGTAGCGGCCTTAGCTACTCTAGACCGGCCGTGATACGACACTACTGCATCCGGACAAAGTACGAGCTTTTCCCCTCGCCGATGGAGTGCTTCGTTGAGTGTCGTTTCATAAAGGCCGAGCCACCAGCTGCTCTGGCTCGCCGCCAGGGCATCCTTCTTGTACGAGAGGTTGCAGCCAGGAAAGCGCTTCGATTCCCGGATTGCGAGCGGCGGCATGTAGTCACCGTAGTCGAGGAGGTATATAGCCCAATCCAAGGGCCGGGCGTTACTGTCGATTTCGACAGCTCCGCCCACCCCGGCGCAGGGTAGCCGGTGTGCCTCCAAATGGGCATTTGCCCATCCGTCCGCGACTGCACACGTGTCCTCGATAAGTGCTACGATCGGGGTTCTACTGAGCCTGACACCCTCAGCGCGCAGTTCTGGTATCGTAGCGTCGGACGCGAAATAGTGAAAAGTTGCGAACGGAAATGCCGCAGCGGTCGAGGCCAACTCCTCCCGCGGTCTGTTCGTCACCACGATCGTTTCCAGGACATCGGTCTGGCGCTGCAAGGAACGCAAGCACTTGTCCAGACTCGGCGGACCCTGCAGTACCACAACGACTACAGAAAGCTGCTGCTGGCTCATGTCACTCTCGAACGACTTGCTCCAGAGCCAGCGAGGTAGCCAGCAAGCTCGCCCGCAGTGTAGGCGATCATCAAGAGCAGAATTTGCGGTAGAGAAGAGAGGAAGCGGCCCCTGTAGCGCTTCTTCTCGAAGACCGACGTCGCAATGCGCGACAGAATGACGACAGGGAGTGCTGGCGCCGCTAGAGTTCGGGCCAAACGTTCCGAGCTCGGCATCCGCTTTGCTCGAGCGGCCGCGAGGGTACGGGAGAAGTGGTAGCGTTGGGCGAGCGCCGTCCCCAGCGTCATAGTGATCGTCTTGTAAAGCACGGCCTCTTGGCTCACACTCACACGGGCCCCTTCCTGCGAAAGGCGGGCCACGATATCAGCTTCCCAGGCGCTGGCTCGGAACTCGGCATCGACTCGCTCGAGCATCGATCGGCGGATCGAAACGTTGTTTCCCGGCAATGTTCTCTTGTTTACGGGAAGCATTAGCGCAGCGTATTCACAGAGGTACACTGCCCACCCTGTGCGACCACGGATGTCGCCAGGCTCTATCGGTCCGCCGACTATGTCGTTGCCGCGCTGGTGCTCTCGAAGGAGTTGCTCTAGCCAGCCTGATGAGGCGACACAGCGATCTTCCGTAAATACGACATACTCCCCTTTGGCGCGCGCGCTTCCCAGTACCCGCATCAGGGGGATGTCGGCATCGGAGGGAGCAAGAACAAAGTCGATGGATGGTTCCAAGGTCCGAGCGATCGTCGCATCGCGGCCGACAAGGACGATCTGGGCTTGGCCGGGCAAATCTTGAGCGGCTAGGCCTCTCAGGCAGGCATCGAGCTGGTCACCCCCTGCAAGAGCGAGAACCACTACTGAGATAGTCGGATTGCTGGTTTGCTCGTGCACCTATCGGACACTCCTACAGGGACTGTCGGAGCCGTACGTATAACCCCAGAACTCCCCGACTGCCCATGCTAGATTGGCGGCGAGGATCATAGGGAGCGAAAAGAACAGAGCGAACAAGTGGCGCCGCTTTGGAATTACGGCTCGCAAGACCCGGAATGTCAGCAATACCGGCAGGACAAGGCTCGCTACCGCGTAACCAAGGCGCCGCGCTGTAGCGGATCGTGGAAAGCGCATCGCCGCGAAACACCAGCCATGTCGAAAGCGCCGCCAAAGAAATCGAACGAACCGATAGCGCCGGGTGTGCCACACTACCACCTTATCCGTCGTCACCGCGCTCACGCCTGACCGCAGCATGCTCTGGCACCAATACGTTTTCCAGAACTCCGGCGCCAGGTAAGGGGACCCAGTTCGCAACGTGCCACTTTTGAAGGAAATGTTGTTTCCGGGAAGTTCGCGTGCGGGGCCATGTTTCAGGGGAAGCATGAACTGACCGTATTCGCAAAAGAAAGCCGCCCAGTCTGCGAGCGAGCGAGGGCTCTCTGGCTCGACAGCACCGCCTACTATGGAGG
>DATMBI010000283.1:0-2636 GCA_035559375.1 Gemmatimonadaceae bacterium
ATGGCGGTCCAGATCCTGGCGCGCGAACTGCAAGACATCACCGACGTTACGACCGAGGAAGCGCGGCAGCGAGTGGTGGACTCGATCCGGCTAGCCAATCGCGCTATCTACGAGCGCACGCTGGCCGAGTCGGACAAGCAGGGGATGGGCACCACGGTGTCGGTGATCCTCGTAGCCGGCAGCCGTTACCTCATAGGGCAGGTGGGCGACTCGCGCGTGTACCTGCTGCGCGACGGCAGTCTGCGCCAGCTCACCAAGGACCACTCGTACGTGCAGGAACAGGTGGACGCTGGCCTGCTCACCCCCGAGCAGGCGCGCTACCACCCGTACAGCAACGTGATCACGCGCTGCGTGGGCGCCGGCGAGGACGTGGAACCGGACACGTTCACGGGCGAGATCCGTGCGGGCGACGTCTTCCTGATAGCTAGCGACGGACTTACGGGGATGGTGGACGACAAGCGCCTGCAACAGCTGCTGCTCTCGCGAGCTTCGGCCGGCCGCGTGGTGGACGCGTTGATAGCCGAGGCGAATTACAGGGGCGGCTTGGACAACATCACGGCCATAGTGGTGCAGATCCAAGCGGTGGATTCGGGGGGCGGGCCAGCCGCGTCGGAAGGTAAGTCGCTGGGCGAAGGAGAGGGGAAGGGGAGCGAAGGCCCGGTGGCTGCGTGATGGCGAACGAGACGGTCGGGGAGCTTGCGGAGCTGTACCTGGGGAACATCCTGTACGCCCTGGAGCTAGCGGCGCTGTCGCTGGAGCAAGACGGCCGCCCCCAGGATGCAGCGTTCTACCGGGGGTTGGCGCGCAAGCTAGCCGAAGCGCACGGTCGGGCGCGCCGCAGCCACGAGGGCAGCGAAGGCAGAGGCTAGCGCGACCGGCCTAGCAGCGGGTGGCCGCCGGCCACGCGCCGCCGCATCTCGTCTTCGCTCATGCGTGCGAACACCAGCACGGCGCCCCTGTCCAATCGCACGGGCCGCGCGGTGAAGATCCGGAGCCAGCGTGCCGAGCGGTAGAGTTCGCTCGAGAGCGCGGGCAGATTCACGGCGCCGATCAGCCCCTCGCCGGTGAGTCGCACCACTGCACCGTCGCGGCGCAGGACCGGTAGGTCCAGGTCCAGCATCTGCGTCTTCGTGGGATAGTCCACCAGCAGCTCTCCTGGTGCCAGGCCGATTTCGCGCGCCAGCGCATCCTCTACCGCCGAGAGCAGCGTGTAGTCGCTGGCGAGCCACTCCACTGCTGCTTCGGGCAGCTCCGCGGCCGGGCACTCGAAAGCGCGCTTGTAGAGGCGGCGGCTCTGTAGCCGCGCGAGGAGCGGGGACGAGACACGCTCGCCTAGCCGGTGCAGTAGCGATTCGTCGCTGTGGGCTGCGAGCTCCCGCATGCTCAGCACGCCTTCCTCGAGCGCGTCGCGCACCAGGCGCTTGTACATGGCGGTAGCGCTCCGCACCGCGTGGTGCCAGTACACGTTGCGGTACATCTGGTACTTGGCGAAGAGGAGCGACTCCAGCGCGGCTAGCCCTTTGTCTGTGATCCCGATGCGCGTGCGGCCGCTGTCGTCTTCCAGCACGGTGAGCGCGTGGAGGAGGCGATCCACGTCTATCTCGCCGTAGGGGACGCCGCACATGAAGGCGTCGCGCTTCAAGTACTCGATCTTGTCCAGGTCCAAAGAGCCCGAGACCAGCCCCTGGAGTGGACTGGTGTCGTTTCCAGCGATGAGAGCCGACAGGCGCGCGGGTGCGTCGCTCCCCAGCCGATTGCGGAGGATGGCGGCCAGTTCGGTGTCGTGGAGGATGGCGCTCGCCACCTCTTCGTGGCTGGGCGCCCCGATCTCTTCCAGTGCGTGCGAGAAGGGGTAGTGCCCGATGTCGTGCAGTAGGGCGGCAGCGCGAACGAAGTGCAGCTCGTGCGGGTCCAGCCCATCGAGGTCACCTCGCCCGCGCAGTAGTTCCAAGGTGCGGTTGCAGAGGTGGTACGTGCCCAGTGCGTGTTCGAAGCGCGTGTGCGTCGCGCCCGGGTAAACCAGGTGAGCCAGCCCCAGTTGCCGCACGTAGCGCAGCCGCTGGAAGGGCGGCGTGTCTATCAGCCGGCGCGCCAGGTCGTCCAGAGGGATGTTGTTCCAGAGCGGATCGCGAACGATTTCCGACACTGCGCGCTGGAGCGACTGGGCGCGGCCCGGCTTCTAGATGCGCGGGCCGGCCGCAGCTATCGCTGGGTCCACGTCGCCGAAGCGCTCGAAGTTCTTGCGGAACATCTCGGCCAAGCGGCGGGCCTGGGCGTCGTAGGCTGCCTTGTCGGCCCACATGGCTCGCGGGTCGAGCACCTCGGCTGGCACACCGGGCACGTCCACCGGCCGCGCCAGCCGGAAGACGGGGTCGCTTTCGGTGGGCGTGTCGTCCAGCGCGCCCGAGAGGGCGGCTCGCACCATCGCTCGCGTGTAGGGGAGCTTCATACGCGAGCCTACGCCGTAAGGGCCTCCTACCCAGCCCGTGTTCACCAGCCAGACGCTCGCACCGTGCCGGTCCAGGAGTCGCCCCAGCATCTCTGCATAACGAGTGGGGTGCCACACCAGGAAAACGGCACCGAAGCAGGCGCTGAAGGTCGCCTGCGGTTCCGTGACCCCGCGTTCTGTCCCGGCA
>DATMBI010000284.1:0-5055 GCA_035559375.1 Gemmatimonadaceae bacterium
GGGAGCCTTGAGGTTCACAGTACAGCGCCCGCCGCGCCCCCGAGGCAGCGTTACCAAGGCAAGAATCGCGATGTCTTTGCCCTCCAAGTCGGATGGCAGTACCGGCGCGTATTCCGGTACGAACACGAAGGGATCGGCCGCAAAAAAAGCCAGCGCGGGTTGTCGCAGCGACTGCAGCCAGAACAGGCCGTCCGCTCCCGCGGGGAGCAGCACGAAATCGCGCTCTTCCCAGAAACCGGGGATGCCACGCGGGAAGCGTATGCAGGCTTCGGGAGCCACATGTAGCGTGCCGAAGAGCCGTGACTCCACGCTCAGCATCTTCTTCGCAGTTGCCGCCGTGAGAGCCGCAGTCATCTGAGGTACTCCGCCAAGCTGGTAGAAAGGATTCTCGCCACCGACTGCAGTGCCGCCTGAAGTGCAGCTTGTGATGTCGTGACATCCATAAGAGCCTCTTCTAGCGGTACATCGGCCAGTTCGCTGCGTTGCGCAGTGAGGCTGAATTCGAGCGCATCGTGGTTGCGCAGCACGATGTCCAGTTCCTGCATCCTAGCCCCCACGTCCGCCGTCAGCGTCTGAATCGCTGTATGGGCATCGTCCAGTGCGGACAAGCTGGCAGCAACGGCGGCTTGGTCGTTGGCAAGGAGCGCGTCTCGCAAAGCGCTGAGGGCAGAGACCACACCGGAGTCCACTAGAACCTCTTGGCCGGTGTGGCCGTTGGGTACGAGCATACCGGAACCTATCTCCACGTTTCGGACCTGAGTGTCGCCGACGTAAGAGCCGTTCTGGAACGGAGGGGCAGTCACCAGTGTGCCACCGAAGATGTACTCGTTGCCGGCTCGGGTATTCCCCAATGCCAGTGCCTGTTCGAGGAGCTGCGTGACTTCTGCCGCAGACGCAGCGCGACCTGCGGCACTGGAATTAGATGACGAACCTGTTACTCCGAGCTCCTTCGCTCGTTCAAGAAGGTCGCTGAGCTGGTCCAGGACACCTTCTTCGGTTTCCAGGCGCAGCCTAACGGCGTTGGCGTTTCTTCGGTACTGAACGATGGCTCTGAGGTCGCGATCATGACGCAAAACCGAGGCACCTGCTGTCGGATCTTCGGAAATCTTTTCCAGGCGGCGGCCCGTACTAGCTCGCTGCTGGGCTCGTGCCAGCTGCACCAGTCTATCCTGGATATCCGAAAGAATTCGTCGCTGAAGGGCTGCGTTGGAGATTCGCATGCGTGGGCTCCTCGATAGCCGGCAATGTTTTCCTGATCGGATACCAGTAGCGCAAAGTTCGAGCCAGCGAATTGCAACCCACACCTAACACAACCCCTACATAGCTAGATAGCGAAAGCGTATGGCAACGATCTTGTGCGTGGACGACGAGCCGTCGGTTGGCGTGCTCGTGGAGGGGATGTTGAATCGCATGGGGCACAGGGTTGCCCTTGCGACCTCAGTCGAGGAGGGGCTTCGTTGCTTGGCCCAGAAACCTTTCGACGTGGTGGTAGCCGACTGGGAGATGCCAAAGCTCGCCGCGATGGATCTCCTCAGGAGCTTGCAGGAGGAGGGATCGCAACTGCCCGTGGTAGTGATGTCGGGCCAGCCTTGTGTGGAAGACGCCGTTAGGGCGATACGTGCAGGGGCCGTGGACTATATAGCCAAGCCCGTGGTCTTCAAGCGGCTGGAGGCGGCGGTCCGACATGCTTTGGAAATGCGGAATATTCGCAACCACGGAGAGCGGGGAGAGGCGGCGCTCCGTGCGGCGCGGTTGGAACGGGTTATCGTGGGCAAGAGTGCAGCTCTCAAGCACGTGTTGGAGCTCATAAAGGCGGCCGCACCTACTCGGGCCAGTGTGCTTCTAGAAGGGGAATCGGGGACCGGTAAGGAAGTGCTGGCGCGTACCCTGCACGAATGGAGCGGGCGAGCTAACGGGCCGTTCGTGGCCGTCAACTGTGCAGCTATGCCGGAGGGATTGATAGAGAGTGCCCTCTTCGGTCACGAAAAGGGCGCTTTTACCGGAGCTGCAGCGCGAGTACCGGGTGCTTTCGAGCGAGCTGACGGCGGGACGCTGCTTTTAGACGAGGTGTCCGAAATGCGGCTCGACCTTCAGGCCAAGCTCCTACGTGCCATTCAAGAACAGGAGTTCGAGCGTGTAGGAGGTAC
Source organism: Gemmatimonadaceae bacterium (assembly GCA_035559375.1). Classification (GTDB taxonomy): domain Bacteria; phylum Gemmatimonadota; class Gemmatimonadetes; order Gemmatimonadales; family Gemmatimonadaceae; genus DATMBI01. Next base: position 2,148 of record DATMBI010000284.1, read on the forward strand.
TCAGCCTGTGAGGGTGGATGTGCGAATCGTCGCAACCACGAACAGAAACCTCCGCGCCGAGGTTCAGGCGGGCCGCTTCCGTGCCGACCTGTATTATCGTCTCAATGTCCTTCCTGTGAAGGTGCCACCGCTACGCGAGCGACGTGAAGATATCCCGTTGCTGGTGCAGCATTTCGTGGAGTTGCATGCGCGCGGTCACAACGTGCGGCCACCCGAGGTGTCAGCCGAGGCAATGACTCTTCTCGTAGAGCATCAGTGGCCCGGAAACGTCCGCGAGCTGGCTCACGCAGTGGAGCGCGCTCTCATCTTGGCTGGAGGCGGGCGTGTCTTACAGCCGATGCATTTCCCGGACCTCACGCCGGCGGATAGCAATCGGCCATCTTCCCATCTGTCCCACATTACTCCGGCTTCGTTACCGGCCGTAGTTCTGCCTGGGACGGAGTCCGCCACCGAGGCCGATGGACGCGACAGAGGGTCGCATCCAATGGATATATACGACCTCAACGAGCTGGAGCGCATCGCGATCGCCCGGGCCCTGGAAGCCACCAACGGTAATCGCTGCCGCGCGGCCAAGTTGCTAGGCATCAGCGAGCGAACGCTGCGAAACAAACTCAAAGCCGCTCCTCTTCCGCAGCACTGATCCTCGACGAATCCCGAGCCGGCTCTGCCGGCTCTTTTGTTTTTTCGTTAGGTCAGGTCCCAGGCGGAATAGTTTACCGGCCCGTCCGGAATTCCTGTCCCGGTGAGCGCGCTGGCCACGAGCGCTGCTTACCGGGGCGAACACAAGCTGCCGCAACGACTTGCAGCCGCTGAAGCAGTCCTAGTCAGTCGCGGTACGCCCCTTGCTCCAGGGACGGCGGAACCATTCTGGAGAAGGAAGTGATTCGCAGCCTGTTCGGCAACGGAACTACCACCTGGCAGTTGCGAGGTGGACTCGAGGAGTTGAGTGCCACGCAGCGAGCCATCGCCGAGCGTGTGGCCAACCTGTCCAGCACCAGCGCTAGCACCGATTTCGCGACGACGCTGGCAGCTGCGGCGACGCAGCGTGAAGAGGAAGTGCTTCGCGAAATGGCAGCGCTGGCGGACACTCAGCTTCGCTTCGAAGCTGCAGCCAAGCTTCTCCAGAAGTCGTACGCCGATTTCCGCACCGCGATACGGAACCATGCCTAACTCCATTGTACCGTGGGTGCCTCGTCCGATCCGTGGCTTGCTGGGACCGCTGGCCACCAGTGCTGCGGGAATGTTGCGTCAGCAGCGTTTCATGGAGGTAATCGCGACGAACATCGCTAACGCGGAAACTACGCGCACACCGGACGGCGGGCCGTACCGTCGGCAGATCGCCACCGCCAGCGTCGATCCCGCGAGTGGTCGGACCGTTACGACGGTCCAGGAAGACCAGACTCCCGGCCGACTGGTCTACGACCCTGGTCATCCGGACGCCGACGACAGCGGTTATGTGCGCTATCCCAATGTGGACCTAGCGACCGAAGCTGTGGACCTCATGATAGCCCGGCGGCTCCACGAAGCCAACGTGTCCGCGTTCCAGGCGGCCAAGGCGATGCTGCGCCGGGCGTTGGAGATCTGAGCCGATGCGTGTTCCCGGAACGTTCACCGCGCCGCCTCAGGCAACGCACTCTGCGGCGCGATCTAGCCGAATCGTAGAACCAGGACGAGGGGATAGTGGTACGGCCGCGCCTAACGCGATGCCAGATGCATCGAGTCCGGAAGGAACGCTTTGGGCGCTTCTCAGTCCCGAAGAGCAAGCATTCTTCCTCAAACTCCAGGCAGAGGGTCAGTTGACTTACGGTCGTGCGTTGTCGGCCACAGAGCCGCAACCACCGGGTGCTCGCTTGGACGTGATGGCCTAACGATGGGTAGTCCGATCAGACCGGATGCACCGGTAGGCATACCGCTCCCTGTCCGGCCACCTGCAGCGACGGTCGATCCGGAGGCTCCGAGCTTCGCAGAACTGCTCAAGGGAGCCATCAACGATGTGACCGGATTACAGCAGGAGAAAGACGATCTCATCGCCGCTTTCCTCAGGGGCGAACCGGTCGAGCTACATCAGGTGATGGCGGCTGCAGAAGAAGCATCCATTTCGCTCGAACTCCTGGTGGAAATCAGGAACAAGCTCGTGGAAGCGTACCGCACAGTGATGAACATCCAGGCTTGATCTGATCGGCAATGAGCGCTGTTACGAGTTCGAACTCTCCCGCCGTAGTCGTGGCGCTGCGTCAGATGCCTCCGGCACGCCGCTTCGCTGTTTTGGGGACGCTCGCTGCTGCACTCGCTATCCTGGCGACCGTGGCCTTATGGTTGCGGCAACCGGAGTTCGTGCCGCTATTGCGTGGTGTGGAGCTGGGCGCCGTGGGTCAGGTAACCGAACAGTTGGGCAAGGCTGGAATCCAGTACCGGCTTGCGGACGCGGGAAGCACCATCGAGGTCCCTGCCGCGCAGGTAGCGCGTGCCCGCGTGTCGCTCGCCCAGGCAAACTTGCCAGGGGACGGTCGCCCCGGGATGGAGCTTTTCGATCGCCCTTCGTGGGGGATGACTGACTTCACTCAGCGGGTTACCTACCGTAGGGCGCTCGAAGGCGAACTGAGCCGGACCATCAAGAGTGTCAAGGGAGTGGTTCGGGCTCAGGTGCATCTGACTCTTCCCGAATCCTCGCCGCTGCGGCGACTCGAGCGACCGGCGCAGGCTGCCGTGGTCCTGACGCTCGCGCCTGGGACCATTCTCTCGGCCGAGGCCGTGCGCGGAATCGCATACATCGTCAGCAACAGCGTGGAGCAGCTTTCGGTGGATCGCGTGGCCGTTATGGACGACTCCGGCCACCTGCTCTCCGTGCCTTCCGACGATCAGTCAGTAGTCGGGATCTCGGCACGCCATCTGGAGCTGCAACGCGCAG
>DATMBI010000285.1:0-3201 GCA_035559375.1 Gemmatimonadaceae bacterium
AGGCACCAGCGGCGATGAACAGGATGTGGTCGGTCTTGACCATCCCATAACGAGTCTGGACGTTGGAGCCCTCGACAATGGGCAGCAGGTCACGCTGGACCCCCTCCCTCGAAACGTCGGGCCCAGCTACCTGACCACGAGTACCCGCGATCTTGTCGATCTCGTCCACGAAGATGATGCCCAGCTTCTCGACCCGCTGCAAGGCGTCCGCCGTTACGTCTTCCTTGTCGATCAGCTTGTCGAACTCCTGTTCCAGCAGGATGCGCCGAGCTTCGGAGACCTTCACTGTGCGCTTACGGGTACGACGGGGCAGGAAGTCCTTGAGCATTTCCGTGAACGACTCCATACCCTCGGGCGGACCCTGCGGTGTCATGATCTCGAACATCGGCTGCACGGGCTGCGAAACCTCGACCTCGACCTCTCGCTCCTCGAGTTGGCCATCCCGCAGCAACACTCGCAGCTTCTCCCGAGTTCGGTGGTACCGCTCCCGAGCCAGCTCCCCATCCCGCTCTCGCTCCACCGCCCCGCTGGCCGAAACTACGAACACTTCCTCGGTAGAGGCGGAACTAGTGGTGCCTGCAGGCGAACCCTTGACCTCTGGAGGAGGAGGAAGAAGCAGGTCGAGCAAGCGCTCCTCCACTCGCTCCTGCGCCAAATCCTCGACTTCGGCTTCGCGCTCGTTACGCACCATGTCGATGGCACTTTCTACGAGGTCGCGCACCATGGACTCTACGTCACGACCCACGTAGCCCACCTCGGTGAACTTGGACGCCTCGACCTTCACGAACGGGGCACCAGCAAGCTTCGCCAGACGGCGCGCGATTTCCGTCTTTCCGACGCCCGTAGGACCGATGAGAATGATGTTGTTAGGCGCGATTTCGTCGCGAATCCCCTCTGGGGCTCGCTGCCTGCGCCAACGATTACGCAGCGCTATCGCTACGGCGCGCTTGGCCTCCTGCTGGCCTACGATGTATCTGTCCAGCTCGGCAACGATCTGGCGCGGTGTGAGATCGGCCAGCCGCGCTAGCACTTGTTCCGTACGATTGGGTGACATTGCAGCCGTTAGGCGGTAGGCTCGAGAACGGTGATGTTAGTGTTGGAGAAAACACAGATCTCGCCTGCGATCTGCAACGCGCGGCGCACCACCTCAGCCGGCTCCATAGCCGTCGCAGCGACCAGCGCCCGCGCGGCGGCCAGCGCGTACGGGCCACCGGAACCGATCGCCAATATCCCGTCGTCCGGCTCGATGATGTCGCCAGTACCGGAAATGACGAAGCTGTGCTGACGATTCGCGACCGCCAATAGAGCTTCGAGCCGCCGCAGGACCCTATCGCTGCGCCAATCCTTGGCCAGCTCCACCGCGGCCCTCGGAAGATTGTCCGGATAGCGCTCCAGTTTCTCCTCGAACTTCTCGAAGAGCGTAAACGCATCGGCGGCAGTCCCCGCGAAGCCAGCCAAGAGCCTCCCCCCACCCAGAACGCGCACCTTTTGCGCGTTGGATTTCATCACGGTCTCACCGAAGGTGACCTGCCCGTCACCACCGAGCGCTACTTTGCCATTACGGCGCACGGACAAAATGGTCGTCGCTCGAACGATGGTCCTCATCTCGCGTGTAGAGTGTGAACAGATATAAAGGTAATACCACCGACATCGCGCAGAGCCCGCGGGTCTACCCACGAGGGTGTGCCTTGCGATGCACCTCCTTGAGGCGCTCGACGCTAGTGTGCGTATAGATCTGCGTCGTGGAAATGGACGAGTGGCCCAGAAGTTCCTGGACGGCACGCAGATCAGCACCGGCATCCAACAGATGAGTCGCAAACGAATGCCGCAGCGAATGGGTAGACAAGCCACTCGCACCAGCCAGCGCCTCCAAATGTGCCGTCACTAGTTGCTGGATGGCGCGGCGACTGAGCCGCCGCCCACGTGTGCTCAGAAAATAGGCGCGCCTATCGCCCCCACGCTGCAGTGTCCCCAACAAGCGATCGCGCCGTACCTCGTACTGCCGCAGCGCCCTTTGCGCATGTGCACCGATGGGAACGATCCGCTCCTTACGCCCCTTACCACGAACTCTGACCTGCTGAGCGACCAGGTCCAGGTCTCCCACGTCGAGACCCTGTAGCTCGCTCAACCGCATCCCGGTAGAGTAGAACAGCTCCAGGATCGCGAGGTTGCGCACTGCCGTGAAGCTGCTTTCCGGATCGCGTGCCCGTGATTCGGCCAGCTCGAACAGCGCCTCGACCTGACTGCGATCCAGGTAGCCTGGGAGCCGTCGTTCCAGCCGCGGCGTAGCGACCGCTCGAGCTGGGTTCGCCGCTATGTGACCTTCCCGATAAAGGAAGCGAAAGAACGAACGCGTAGCCGAGAGCACGCGCGCCACGGAACGGCGCGAAAGACCACGCCTCGAGAGAAAGCCCAAAAAGCCCCGCAAATGGAGGCGATCTACCCGCGACCAGTCCCAACCCTCCACCGACTGGTCGAGGTAATCGACGAGGAGCGCAAGGTCCCTCGCATAGGCTGCTACCGTGTGCGGGGAAAGATCGCGCTCTCGCTCTATGTGCTGGAGAAAGGCAGCGACCTCGTCACGCGCTGCGACGCTGCCGACCGCAACCGTAGGGCCACGTCCCGACGGCCCCACCCGCGTATCTTCCCCATCGGGGGGGCGGGGCCCCGGTTCACCAGAACCCGCCCGCTTCAAGCCCCCACCTCGCGCGGCAAAGCCGCATACCGCTCGCGCCACTCCAATATCGCCTCCATGGCTCGCTGGGCCAGATATTGCTTGCGCAAGCGCCGGTCCTTCACATCCTCCGCCAATGCGTCCAACAACCCGAAATTGGCGTTCATAGGCTGGAAATTCGCCGGATCGGCCTCCCTCAAATAACGATACAACGCCCCGATCATCGTAACAGGCGGCGGCAACACCGGCTCCTCACCGCCAAGCATCCGCGCCAACAGTATCCCACCCACCAGCCCCGTCGCAGCACTCTCGGTATAGCCCTCCACACCCGTAAGCTGCCCAGCAAACAAGGTCAACGGCGCATCCCGCAACGATAGATGCGGCGACAGTACAGCAGGCGCATTGAGGTACGAATTGCGGTGAATCGAACCGTAACGAAGGAACTCGGCCTGCCCGAGCCCCGGAATCATCCTGAAAACCCGTACCTGCTCCCGCGTGCGCAAACGCGTTTGGAAGCCCACCATATT
>DATMBI010000286.1:0-2502 GCA_035559375.1 Gemmatimonadaceae bacterium
CCGCCGATGAGCCATTCCCCTGTACTGCCGTGGTCGTTGTGGCAAGCCCTATGGGTACCTGGCGGCCGTTGCGATGTACTAACCCCTCGGAGCGCACAGTACGGGCCCCGTCTCGTACCGCGCGCCGCAACGCCTCCGCCAGCGCCGGCGCAACCTCCCGAACCCGCTGCAGCACAGGACGCCCCAGCTCGGCCTGCAAATCCAACCCCAAGAGAGCGCTCGCCGCCGGGTTTGCGAACAAGAGCACACCATCGCCATCCACGGTGACAATTCCGCTACGGATGTTGCGTAGGATGTCCTCGGCCTGCAGCCGCACCTTGACCAACTCGACCGCAAGTTGCTCGTGACCCGCACCGGCCTCCCTCAAGCGGGCAGCTATATAGCCAGAGCTGAGTGCTACAGCCGCAAAGACGGCGAACTGCAACCAGACCCCGACATCCAACGCGGCGCGGTGCGCCAAAATGACATCGCCAAGGTAAAGCGCACAGGCCAACGACGCCGCCAACACTCCACCCAGCAACGAGAGGAGTAGCGCGGCAGACACGATCACCGGTATGTACAGGGCGGCGAACTGCGAATCGGCGCCGCCAGTCACGTGCACCACAGCAGTCACCAGAGCCAAATCGAAGGCAATCTGGATATTGCGGAATGCAGCACCGAGCGGTCGCTTGTAGATTTCGCTCCAAGCCGCGGACGCAACCGTGAACACCAGCGCAACCACGACCACAACCGACACGACAAGCGTCGACTCGCGCGGCGCATCCCGCCACCCGACGAGCGCCGCCAAGAAGACGGCCGCCCCTACCGCCAGCCGGCCGAGGTACTCCCAACGCACGATCCGCCTGGCATCGAGTAGCGGTGGGGTGACTGGAGCAGCTAGTGTCTGACGGTCCACGACTTTTCTTACATGGGGGTGGTTGCAGACTGCAACGGTGCGAAATGCCCTGGCGGTCGTGCATTCTGCCACGACATGGACGATCGGCCCTCGCTGGAGTTTCCGTATGGAAGCTGAAATCGGCCTGTCACTAGGCAGTGTGCTGGCTCGGCTGGCGGCAGTCATTGCACTGGTACTGCTCAACGCCTTCTTCGTTGCCGCCGAGTTCGCCCTGGTGGGCGCGCGTCGCTCCAAGCTCGCCGAGCTAGCACAGCAGGGGGACCGCAAAGCACGCCTGGCCGAAAAGGCCGTGGCTGACCTGGACCGCTACATCTCTGCCACACAGGTGGGGATCACCATCGCCTCGCTGGCCCTGGGATGGATCGGCGAGCCAGCGCTGGCCGTGCTCGTAGACACAGCCTTGCGCGCCGTCGGGGTGCACCCTGCACCAGGCGCGGCGCACACGGCTGCTGCCGTCACGATAGCGTTCGTGATCATCACGTTCCTGCATGTCGTATACGGTGAGCTCGCCCCGAAGAGCATAGCCTTGGTCATGCCGGAAAGGTTGAGCGGCTGGTTGGCGTTGCCGCTCATGCTGTTCGCGAAGCTCATGGCTCCGTTCATCGCCCTGCTAAACGGCACCGCTGCAGCGTCGTTACGGCTGCTAGGGATCGGACCGGCCAGCGAGGCTCAGAGAGTGCACTCCCCAGAGGAGCTACGCCTTTTGGTGATGCAGGCTAAGGCGTACGGAATGTTGGACGAGACGGATTCGGCCATGCTGGCTGGCGTGTTCGACTTCCACCAGAAGCGCGCTCACGACGTGATGCGGCCGCGTACCGAAGTGGTTGCGCTACCTATCGACGCCAGCGAGCGGGAGGTATGGGAGGTGCTGCGCCGGGAGCGCTACTCTCGTTATCCGGTGTATCGCGAGACCTTGGACGACATAGTCGGCGTCTTCCTTGCGAAGGACCTCTTCTTGTACGAAGGCACAGAGCCGTTCCAGCTGGAGCGGTTCGTACGGGAGGCGCTCTACGTGCCGGCTACCAGGCCCGCCGAGCGAGTGCTCGACGATTTACGGAAGACCAGAGCCCACATGGCGGTGGTGCTCGACGAGTACGGCGGGACGGCTGGAATCGTGACGCTGGAAGATCTCGTAGAGGAAGTCATCGGCGACATCGCCGACGAGTACGACATCCTGGCTCGTGAGGCCGTGGAGGCCGAAGGGGTCTTGGAGCTCGCCGGGAATCTCTCGCTTATAGATGTGAGATCGGACTACAAGGTCCCGATCCCTGAAGGCGACTGGACTACGCTGGGCGGGTATGTCTTCGCGATGTTGGGCCGGATCCCGCGGCTAGGGGATCGGGTGCGTTTCCCTGGGGGCGAGCTGGAGGTGGTGGCGATGGACGGGAGGCGTGTGGCCGCAGTGCGCGTGTTGCGTGCCAAGCCGGCCACCGCCTAACGCAGTTCAGGTGGCCAGGCCTGCCAGAATGCGGCCGAGGGGATCGAACGGCGCGCGGACCCACACCGCTCGCGCGGCATGTTTACGGCCGCGGCGGCCGGTCGCCCCTGCCAGGTCGAGCTCCCCGCAAGGCGGTGACGATGGAATCGAGGCGGGCTAGCTGGACGCC
>DATMBI010000287.1:0-3123 GCA_035559375.1 Gemmatimonadaceae bacterium
AACCACCGCCACCGCTGCACATCGTTCGACCGGACCTCCCGCCGGCGGTGACTCGTACCGTGGAGGGTCTGCTAGCTAAGGTACCTGCGGGACGTCCCCGGGCTGCACAGCTCGTGGCGATCATAGAAAAACTGTTGGCTAGCAGCGGACCCGCTGCCCGGCCAGTCGAGCGCCACCGGAGGCAGTGGCACGGTTGGATGTTAGGTTCGATCGCCGGAGCCCTGGCGATGCTCGCGATAGCGTTGGTGCTGACGAGAGGCCGGCCTTCGTCACAGGATGCTGGCGCTGATGTCGTCGGTCTCGATCCTCGTCGGCTGGCGGTGTTGTATTTCCAGGCACCCTCGGGCGACAGTGCGCTGGCGGCCCTCGGTCATTGGCTCGCTCGAGATCTGATAATGGCGCTGTCGGCGGTCCCGGAGCTGGCCGTAGTATCCGAAGAAGGGATCCGCCAGGTCGGGACTGCCACCGACCTCGACCAGGTGGTGGGCAGGTTGCGTGTCGGGACCATCGTAACGGGTTACTTGGAGCGGCGTGGAGATTCCGTAGCGTTGGACGCGCGGCTCGTGGATGCTGCCTCGCTGCAGCAACGCGGAGCGATGCGCCTGGTGTACAGTGCGACTCAGGCCGTGCAGCTGAGGGATACGGTGGTCCGACTCGTCGCAGCCGGCCTGCGCCGCCACCTGGGACCGATAGTGCGCGTGCGCGAATGGCGTGCGGCCACGCGATCTGAAAGAGCTTGGACACTGCGCCAGCAGGCACAGGACTTGGTCGAAACAGCGGACGCAGACGGTATTCTCGCCGCCGAGGTTCGGGCGTCGCTCTGGGATCGCGCGGACTCCATGCTGGCGGTCGCCGCTTCCGAGGACCCGCAGTGGGCGGAACCTGTGATTGCACGCGGTTGGCTGCACGTCCGGCGAGCGTCTCTCTCTCCCGCAGCTCGGGCGAGCGCTTCCCTCGATTCCGCGCTGCTGTTGGCGCGCGCAGCGCTGCAGCGCGAGCCGTTTAGCGCTGCTGCACTGGCACTGCACGGAACTGCGCTCCTTCACGCATGGGGCGCAGCGCCTGGCTCGCCGCCCTGGTACCTGGACAGCGCTCGTGCCGATTTGCTACGTGCCACCACGTTGGATCCCCGCTCGGCCCAAGCTTGGAACGGCCTCTCCCAGGTACTGCAAATGCAGGGGGAAATAGATGCTGCAGTAGCTGCGGTGCGCAAGGCGTTGGCAAGCGATGTCTATCTGCGCGAAACCCCGGTCATACTCAACCGACTTATCGTGGCTTATTTGTTTGCGGGCCGCAGTGATTCTGCGCGTGCGCTTTGCTTCGAATCGCTGCAGCAGTTCGCGGGGAACAGGGTGGTCGGCGCCTGCGAGCTCACGGTCCTGGGCTGGTCCGGTAGTGGTCCGGCGGATATCGCTCGAACCTGGGAGCTGGTGGCGATGGTCGAGGGCGGCGGCTACTGGCCATTGTTGGCCCAGATTTCCCCCGAGGGTCGTTTTTTCGCTGCGGCAGTTCTGGCTCGAAGTGGCCTGGCCGACAGCGCCAAGGCTGTGGTTCGCGACACCCGGAGCCGGCTTGTTGCCGCCGGTTTTCCGGCCGCTAACTCGTTAGGCGAGGCCTATGCGCTGCTGCTGGCAGGTGCCCGCGACGAGGCGCTGGCTGCGCTGGAGCGCGGCGCAGCGGCGGACGCTACCGTGCGCGACCGCGCCGCTCGCCTTCCGTGGTTCGCATCGCTGCGCAACGAGCCCCGCTTCCAGCGCCTCGTCGCTGCGCGCTAACTCAACGGCGCGTGTTCTTGGCAGCAGCCCGCCGGGTGGAGCGCGGCGTTCCTAGCAGCTTGGCTGCCGCGTCTCTGCCGTAGGCACTCGTGTAGTAGGGCGCTAGAAAGGCCTCCCGCGCGCCACGAGTCACGAAGACTGCAATAGAATGCGGCGGCAGCTTGTACCTTAGCTGCCTTCCCCCGGCTCGCACGCGAAGCTCCATACTTTCTATCTGGCCGAGTCTGAGCCCGGTGGCCATCCGAGAGGCGGACTCGCAACCTGCGTCGGTCCATTCCGTGTGCCAACACACGATCACTTCGTCTGCAGCTAGGCTGTCCGGCACTGTGCACGCCACCACGACCCGGGAAGCCGACTCACGGGCCGACCAGCCCATGCCGGGTGGCACCTGGCGACCCAAAGCGCGCCGCGCCTCGAGTTCCGTGGCGAAGACGCCTTGCACCCGATGCAACGGAGGTGTGCGTGACATCACTACGTACGCCCTGCTCCCTGGCTTGAGGCGACTCCCCGCGCGGAACGCCTGCGCAATACGCCGGCACTCCGCCACTGTGAGCTCCGATTCGATGACTGCCATGGTGCCTCCCGGTAGCGTGCCCTCTCGTTCAGGCAAGTTGCGCTGAATCTCGACGGCAACGGAGAACCGATAGTACCGCCCGCCAGCGTGAGCCGCTAGCCCAGCCGCACACCATGTATCTCGGGAGGCAAGAAAATCAGCGACGTCCAGACGCGGCAGACAGCCTGCTGGAACGGCCATCGAGCTTCTCGAGCAGCACACCACTCACATAGACGCAAAGGGCCACTCCTAGGGAGACGAGGAACGGATGTTTGCCGCCAACCAGGGAAGTACCGACGAAGGCGACGAGACCCGACAGCAATGTGGCCGCAGCCGTGGCCGGTCCACCGATTCGTGTAAAAAGTGCGAACGTAACCGTCACCGTAATCCCTGCACTACCGAAGCCGGAAGCCATCTCCACCAGGCTGAACACACCGTCGGAATGTACGGCCAGAAAGTAGGCAACTATTCCAAAAGCCAGCACTCCTGCTCGGGCTATACGTACCTTGGCTCGTTCGTCGCGTACCCGGAAAAGCGGCACTAGGATATTGTGCGACATTATCCCAGAGGCGATGAGAAGGGTGCTGTCCACAGTGGAAAGGATGGCAGAGATCAACCCGCCAGCGAAAATCGCATAGAACACCGGTGGCAATAGATCGAGCGCCACAGCCGGAATTACTTGCTCGGCGTCGGTAAGTCCTGGCACGATCTCGCGCCCCACCAGCCCGATGACGAGGGGCACAAGCCCGAGCGCAATGTACAGAGCCCCCGCAGAGAACGTTGCGCTCCTGGCGA
>DATMBI010000288.1:0-4914 GCA_035559375.1 Gemmatimonadaceae bacterium
CCAGTACGACATCTTTGCCCAGGGCAGAGCCGGCAACGGCTTGCAGGCACTTGCACAGGTGGAGCCCCCCCTGTGGTTCATGGAGGGGATGGCAGAATACCTGTCCATCGGCCCTGGACACGTCCTTACGCAGGCCTGGATCCGCGATGCTGCGCTGAACGGCAAGCTTCCCACGATCCAACAGATGACGGACGAGCCGGATACGTATTTCCCCTATCGCTTCGGCGAAGCGCTCTGGGAGTACATAGGTGGCCGCTGGGGCGACGATGTAATCGGCGAGATCATGAACGCGGTGCCTAACGTAGGTATAGAGCGCGCGTTCCGACGCGAACTGGGACTCTCGTTGGAGGAACTCAGCGACGAATGGCGGGAAGCAATGCAGGTCAAGCACCTGCCACAGGTAGCCCAGCTCGATAGGGCTCGCAAGATAGCCGAACCGCTGCTGAATCGCCGCAAGAGTGGCGGTTTCGCCCAGCTCTTCATCGCACCGGCGTACTCTCCGGACGGCAAGTACATCACCTTCATCTCGTTGGGCAATGTGCTGCGCGGCGAGGTGTTCCCAGATCTGTGGCTCGCTGATGGCGAAACCGGAAAGCGACTGCACCGGCTGGTGAAATCCACCCTGACGACTGATTACGAAGAGCTCCGCCTGCTCTATTCGCAGAGTTCCTTCTCGCCCGACGGCAAGTTGCTGGCGTTCACTGCGCAGCGCGACGGGCGGGATGTGCTCTACGTCATGGATGTGGCGCGCCGACGTACGATCAAGCGTTTCGACACAGGACTGGAATGGGTCACGTCTCCCAGCTGGAGCCCCGACGGCAAGCAGATCGTAGTCAGCGGTACCAGCACCGGCCTCACGGATCTCTACGTGGTGGACTACGCCACCGGACAACTGCGGCGACTGACGAACGACAAGTACGGGGACCTGCAGCCGTCGTGGTCTCCCGATGGCCGCTTCATCGCGTTCGCCACGGAACGCGGAGAGGAGGTGGACCTGGAGCGCCTGCGACTGGCCCCGTGGAGAATTGCGCTGTACGAGGTCGCGACAGGGCGAGTGACTCTTGTCCCCGCGCAGGATGGCCTCAATCTCAACCCGCAGTGGGCACCGGATGGTAAGTCGCTGGCATACGTATCCGATCGTACCGGAATCGCGAACATCTTCCTATACGACTTCGAGACGAACGAACACTACCAGCTCACCAACTTCGTGGGCGCCGTGAGCGCACTGACCGAGTACTCCCCTGCCATCACCTGGGCACGGCAGGCGGACCGGTTGGCCTTCACGTACTTCGAAAACGGCGAGTACACGGTGTGGGTGACGTCGCGACCACGGCAGCTGAAGGGGCAGCCCTACCGTCCCCAGCCTAAGCCGCAGACTGTCGCCACCGGTAGCCGACTGGCGGATTCTGCCCTACGCGCGGCACGAGATCAACGTGCTGCGGACATGCTGAGAGCGATAGAATTGGCGAACCGCAGGGCGGACTCCACGACCTCTGGAGAGCGGGGTTCCTTCTACCGCGCCATAACGGGTGTCCGGCCGTCGGCAGACGTGCCTGCCCCTGCTGAGCGCACCGGCAATGCCCCTGTAAGCGTTGCCCAGTTGCTGGACAGCGCAGACTTAGCCCTGCCTGATACCACGCGTTTCAGGGAGTACGCTTACAAGGTCGGTTTCCAGCCCGAGGCCGTGCTACGGCCTAGTATCGGTTACGCTCAGGACAACTACGGCCGCGGGCTGTACGGGGGCGCTGGTGTCGTTCTCAGCGACCTGCTAGGCAACCACCGAGTGCTGATCGCCGGAGAGGTCAACGGCCGGCTTTCCGAAGCGTTCTTCTTCGCTGGCTACACGAGTCTGGGCGGGCGGCTGCAATACACCACGGGACTCTCGCAAACGCCGTACTACTTCCTCTACGATTACTTCGTCGAGCCAGTGGGCAATGGCACGGGCCGCTACAAAGAAAGCTACGTGCTAGCCCGCTACATCGTCCGTGAAGCTTTCGCGGTCGCGATGCGCCCCTCCAACAAGTTCTCGCGCGTGGAAATGGGGATATCGGCCAACAGCGTGCAGCGCTCGTTGGCACAGATCTCGAGCATAGGCGACGTCAGTTTGGGGCTGGCAACCGACTACTTCGTCGAAAGGGTCGTCAACTTCCCCTCGCTCAACTACGTTGCGCCTTACGTGGCGTATGTCGGCGACAACTCCCTCTTCGGGTACACAGGACCTATCGCCGGCCGCCGCTACCGCGTTCAAGCTCAGCCAGTCCTGGGCGGCCTCCACTGGGTTCAGTACGATGCGGACTACCGGCGGTACGTACCGTTGATCTTCAACTTCCTCACGCTCGCCTGGAGGGCACAAGCCAGCCTGTCGGTAGGACCGGACGAAACTACGTTCCCCAAGTACATCGGACGCGCGGATTTCGTGCGCGGCTACGACCGCGAACAGTACAGCTCGCAGCTGTGCGGAGGCTTCACCACCAGTACGGCCACCTGTTCCGCCACCGAACTCGTGGGGAGTCGCGTCGCCTTGGCTAATGTCGAGCTGCGCTTCCCTCTGGTGCGTCGCTTCGACCTCGGCGTGCTCCCGATATCGCTGCCGCCAGTGGACGGGCTCTTTTTCTACGATGCGGGCCTCGCATGGAGTCGTGGCCAGCGAGTTTCGTTCAGCAGGCCGGCTGATTACGACCAGGATCTGCAGCGCTACGTGCTGCGCAGCTACGGAATGGGGATCCGCATAAACCTCTTCGGGATCGCACTGCTACGGTGGGATTACGCGGTCGCGCTGGACCGCACTCCGCGGCGGGGATATTGGGTCTTCACTCTGGGGCAGAGCTTCTAGTCACGGCGCACTCGGTCGTGCGACGGGAAAACGGCGCCCAGGGCGCCGTTTTTCCGTGACAGAGGAGTGTCTTTTCGTTACAGCATTCTCTGTTAGCTTTCCCCCGTGCAGCTCCGCTCTCTTGCGCTGCTGGTAGTAGTCGTAGTCGCGTGCTCCGGTGGCACCGGGGCTGGCGACGGCCCGCCGCTCGGCCTTTCGGTCTCCATTCCAGACCCGATCGTGCTCCGAGTACCACGCAGCGGAGGCACGCTCCAGGCATACCAGTATCCAGTCTTGGATTCCGTCGTCTGGACAGCCAGCCAGCCGGTCCCATCGCTAGCTCGTATCCTAGCGTTCGACCAAGAGGGCGGTTTGCTTGCCTTCACCACGAGGGGAGGCCAGGCGGGGTGGCTCGACCTGAGGCTCGGTCGCGTGGATGTGGTACCGCGCTCGCCCGTCACGCTCGCGGCGTCGGCGGACGCATGGTCGATCTTCGTAGCGGTTCGAGACACAGCGTGGTGGCGCCTGACGCCAAGCGGCGAGTGGAGCCTCCCGGTACGTACGAAGGCGGTATTTCTCTTCCCCCTGCGCGATGGTGGCCTCGTAGCCATTGCCGAGGACAGTGCGGGCTTCGGCGTGCGCCGACTCCGTCCGCCCGATTTCAAGACGTCGGACAGCCTGGCCCTGGAAAAACCCAGCAGCACTGCTCTTTCGCCGTTGCACGACCGACTCTACATCGCGACTGGCGATGAACTCCTGGTACTCGCGCTCAACGAGTTCGCAGCGGTAGAACGCCACCGATTGCCAGGACCTGTATCGGCGCTCTCGACCACACCGAGCGGAGACCGAATCTTCGTAGCCATCGAGGCGAGCAGCAGACTGCAAGTCCTCGATCGTTACGCTGGTCGCTTCGCAACGCCAATCGAGTTGCCCGCCCCGGTGTCTGAACTGCGTATGGATCCACTAGGGCGTACACTTCTGGCGCGCGCTGACAGCGGCGATCTTGCCTTCGTGATAGCCATAGCAACTCACGAGGTCACGGCGGTTGTCACCACGCAGTGGCGTGCTGACCTCCCAGCGGTCGCTCCGGATGGCGCTATCGCTACGCTGCGTGACCGGGACGTGTTGTTCTCTGTCCCTGGCTCTAAAGAGGCGGGCCGGGTGGTGCGCGGTGGCGCCGGCGACTTTTGGCATTTCATCCTTTGGAATGGCTTCAGGCCGCGCGCCAAGGGGTTGGACCAGCCCGTGGTCTTCCAGCCGGACAGCGTTGCGCCCGGGATCGTCCGCGACCCTGCAGCAGTTGGCGCACCGATCCAGGAGGCGCGCCCAGCTGACTCCATACGGGCACAAGTCGCCCCACAACCGGACTCAGCGCGTACCCGCAACGTGTGGACAGTCTCGTTCGCTGCGCTCCTTTCGGAAGAACGAGCCCGGGACCTGGCCCAACAGATTCGCGTGGATGGACAGGTAGCTCGCGTAGTGGTATCGACGACCGACGGAGTTCGCATCTATCGGGTAGTTCTCGGACCGTATGCTGACAAAGCAGAGGCGGAACGGGTTGGACGCGCTTCCCGCCGTTCCTACTGGGTATTCGAGGGCGTGCCATGATGCGGCCTCTCGCTGATGCGGCAGCGCCGCAAGATGGAGCGATAGCTTTCAAAGGGCTGTTGCCCCGCGAGGCGGTTGCGATAGCGATAGTCGCGGACGCCGTCACCGCAGCACGCGAAGCGCTGCGGTTAGCGCAACGAGCGGCGCCAGGGCGGCAGGTGGTCATATTCGATCTGCTCGGCGACAACAGCCAGCTAGCTGAGCTCGTGCCGGACGACGACCCGCACGGTATTTCCGACGCCGTCCGCTATGGCCTTTCGCTGCGTGCGCTGGCGCGCCCAGTGCGCAGCCTACGGCGTGTGTACGTCGTGCGTGGGGGGCAGGAGTCGCCATTCGACGCCGAGGTGCTCGGAAGCCGTATTTGGGAAGTCTGGAGGGAGCAGATTCGCCGCGGCGCGGGTCTCATGTTGGTAGCACTCCGCTCGGACGCCGGTGGCACGGCGTCGCTGCTCGAGCGATTGGATGGCGTGGTACTGCCACGCGGCGTTCCGCGC
>DATMBI010000289.1:0-7838 GCA_035559375.1 Gemmatimonadaceae bacterium
TTTCGGCAGCAATGCCTTCAACATGACGGTTTTCGTCGCTCTCGATCTGGCTTATCCCCAGGGCGCGATTCTAGGGTTAGTGAGCACCCTCCACGCCGTCTCGGCGCTGGCGGCGATCGTGCTGATGGCGCTGGGGGTAGCGGCGCTGGTCTACAGGGCTCAGGGACGGCTAGCGTTGCTCGAACCGAGCAGCGGCTCGATCATTCTAGGCTACGTCTTCGCGATCTGGCTCGTACTCCGCGGTGGCGCCTAACGCAGCGTAGGGCGACGTGGCAGCGCCCGCCAGCCTGATGCGGGCGTCCACAGCTACTACGCCAGCTCCTTCGGGTAGCGCCACTAGCGGATTGATGTCCATCTCCGAAATGGCCGGGAACTCAGCGATCATCCGATCCACGCGCAAGATCGCATCCAGCAAGGCGGCCTTGTCGCAGCGGGGCCCGCCGCGGAAACCCTCCAAAAGCACCTTGCCACGAACTTGTTGCAGCATCTCCTCGGCATCCACGTCGGTGATCGGGTGAACGCGGAATGCCACGTCCCTGAATACCTCGACGGCGACCCCCCCGGTCCCGAAAGCGAGGAGAGCACCGAAGCCGGCGGCTTGGGTCACGCCTACGTACATTTCGACACCGCCAGTCACCATCTCCTGCACCACTACGCCCTCGAAGGCCTCCAGAAGCGAACGCCTCTCCAGCGATTCTCGGATGGCAGAAAAGGCTCGTTCCACATCGCGGTCATCGCGCAGGTGCAAATGAACGCCGCCCACTTCGGTCTTGTGTACGATCTTGCGCGAGTGGAGTTTCAACGCCACGGGGAATCCGATCCGAGCGGCAGCTTCCCGAGCACTGGCCACGTCCGCGGCGATGCGGCTGCGGGGCATACGGAGACCGAAAGCTGCCAGGAATTCGCGTACCGCGTCTGCGGGCAACCAACTGCTACCACCATCAGGAACGGTCAGGGCGCTCAGTGCTGACCTGGCTCTATCCAGGTCGATTCCGTGGAGGTCGGGCTGGGTACCTACTCGGCGCTGCAGCCAGCGCCCGTACTGAATTCCCCGCGCCAGCGCCTTCACCGCGGATTCGGGGAACGCGTACGATGGGAAGCGACCTTCTCGCAGAGTTGCCACTGCTGGCGGGATACCGTGCGTTCCCAGAAGGCAGGTGAGAATAGGCTTGCTGGCTGCGGTGCCGGCCCGCCGGATTGCCTGGGCGACCTCGCTAGCCTCGGTGACTATGGGCGGCACGAAGAGGACTATCAGACTGTCCACCGATTCGTCGGACAGGAGGAGCCGCGCGGTTTCCTCGTAGGTGCGAGCGGATGCGCTGGCTAGGATATCGACCGGGTTCGCGACAGACGCTTCCGGAGGAAGCGCTGCGCGCAAAGCCGAGCGTGTTTCAGGGGACAGCGACGCTATTTCGAGACCGTGGCTTTCGCAGGCGTCGGTGGCCATGATACCTGGGCCACCCGCGTTGGTCAGCACGGCTACCCTGTGCCCGCGTGGTACCGGTTGGTTAGCCAAGAACATCGCCACGTCGAAAAGCTCTTCTATCGTGTCGGCCCTGAGCACACCGGCCTGGCCGAGTAGTGCGTCCACGGCCACGTCGGCTCCGGCGAGCGCCCCCGTATGAGACGAGGCAGCACGAGCACCAGCCTCGGTGCGGCCACTCTTGACCACCAGAATCGGCTTAGTGCGACTGACGCGCCGTGCGATTTCCATGAACCGCGTCGGATTGCCGAAACTTTCGAGGTAAAGAAGAATCACGCGCGTTGCGGGATCGTTCTCCCAGTAGGACAGCAGATCGTTGCCGGACACGTCGGCCTTGTTGCCTATGCTGGCGAACTGGCTGATCCCGAGACCGAGTTCCTTGGCGTAGTCCAGCAGCGCCACTCCGATCGCCCCCGACTGGGAGGCGATCGCCACGGGACCCGGTGCAGGCCACGTCGGAGCGAAGGTGGCGTTGAGACGTACCTCCGGATCGGTGTTCAGTATACCCAGACAGTTGGGACCTACGAGCCGCATTCCAGCACCTCTAACCAGGCTCACCAGCCGGTCCTGTAGCTGGCGCCCTTCTGGCCCTACCTCCGCGAATCCGGCGGAGAGCACGACCAGGCCGCGAACACCTTTGGCACGGCACTCGTCCGCGACAGAAAGAACCCGCTCCTTTGGAACCACGATGACCGCAAGATCTACGTGATCCGGGATTTCCGACACGGACGCGTAGGAGCGCACCGATTGGATGGAGCGTGCTGCGGGATTGACGGGGTAGACGGGACCCGTGAATCCTGAGGCTACGAGATTGTGGAAGACTTCGGCGCCGATCGTACCCCGCTGGCGCGAAGCACCGATGACCGCCACCGAGCGTGGCCGAAAGAGCGCGTCGAGCGATCCGTCGCGCTGGGCGGCAGCCACTCCTACGGTCCCCCTGCGGCGGCGAAAGGGCTATCGAATTGCTGCATCATGCAGCCGGCGCGTGGGGTAGATGGGCAGCCTTCATCCGCTGTAAACAGTGCGGCAGGTGTGTCGCGACGAGATCGCGCTCCGAGACGATCCCTAGTAGCAGCCCCTGCTCGTCCACGACCGGGATGCGCCGGACGTCACGCTCTCGCATGAGGCGCAAGATCTCCTCGAGGTCTGCGTCCGGACCCACCGTGGCGAGCGGCTGCGGCGTCATGTGGTCCTGAGCTGTGCAACTGTGCCCATGGAGGCGCGAAACGCAGCGGACCGCTATGTCGCGAGCGGTGATAAGCCCGACGAGCACCGGCGCCAGCGGGTCGCGAACGACTGGCACGCAACCGACTTTCTCGTATCGCATCAATTCCGCGACCTTGGAAATCGGCTCCGAAGGCGTCACAGTAAACGGGTTTGGAGTCATGATTTCGCGCGCCTTCATCGGTACCTCCTGAACGAACGGGGCGGCCGCGACCCGGTGCTACCCCACAGTAGTTTAAAACCGGGGTGCGCTCGCGTGTGTCAAGCAACAGCAGCCCTCGGGTCAGAGTTTCGCCGACGTGCCGCGTTCCACCTCCGCCACGCGCTGTCGTGTCCGCAGAAGAGCGTCAGGGTTGAGGTTCCCGCGCCACGATGGCCGCGTGCGAGGTCCGACCGCCGCGCTCGGTAACGACCGCGGCGCTTTTCTTCATGAGCGGCTCCCAGTCGGGATCGGTCGTCGTGCGAGACCCCCGATGCCAGTTCGGAGCGAATTCGATCTTCGAGGTTGTTGTGACGCAGGTACGCGCGGAAGGCGGTAGCCGTGATCGCAGAGCCGTCCGGTACTGGGATCCCGACCGCCGCAAGTTGACGCCGCATCTCCCCCAGGGAAGCGTTCTTGCCTCCCACCTCCTGCACATCCGCGGCATCGATCTCGGAGAACCAGCGAATCCAGGGCGCCCCACTCGGCGCCAACGCAGTCTCGGTCGCAACTGGTATAGCACTCGTGTCCATTGGCACACCTGCCCCGCTCGGTGTTGTAGCCGGTACGGGGAGAATAGATGTTCGCGGCGCCGAGCTCAGTCGCATAAGTGGCGCGTTCGGTGTGCGGTTTATCTCCGAAAATCGGATATCGACCTGCTGGCCATTTGCTTACTCCTGGTGCAGCAAATCCCGACAGACTCTACGCCTCCAGCACGGCATCCTGTGGCGGTGGTGAAGTAACGGCTTTCGGCCAGGAACCGGCAGGGAGGCGACCATGCTACGAGTGCGTGACATCATGACGAAGGACGTCCTGACCGTCAGCCCTGACATGACCGTTAGGGAAGCCATGGAGTTGCTCGCTGCGCGGCATGTGAGCGGCGCACCGGTGCTGGCTGGGCACGAGGTAGTGGGGGTGGTCACTGCTAGCGACCTGATGGCTTTCGCGGCGACGTTACCTGGGGCACCAGTTGAACACGAGGAGAGCGCAGAGTGGGGGGAATGGGAGCGTGTGGTCGAGGAGGAAGAGGACGAAGAGGATCTGCCAGCGGCGGCATACTTCACCGAGCTATGGGAGGATGCCGGTGCCGACGTCGCACTGCGTATGTCCAATGTCGAGGGTCCGGAGTGGAACGTCCTCGACGAGCACACCGTCGAGGAGGTGATGACGCGCGCTCCGATATGGAAGATATCTCCCGATATGCCGGTGACCGCGGCAGCGCAGTACATGAAGGATCACGGAATCCACCGCGTGTTGGTGATGGAGGGCGACAAGTTGGTGGGCATCGTGACCACGACCGACATCGCCAGAGCGGTGGCCGAGCACAAGCTGACCTCGCGGACCTATGTCTTCGAGCCCGAAAAGGGGAGCCGTTTCCACCCCCGCGGTTGGACCGATAAGTAGCACAGATGCTCTGACTGGTGTTCCCGCCGTGGAAGGCGCATGGCCCGAACTGACGGGCAATGCGCTCCGCGTGCTCGAGGCACGCTACCTGCGCCGCGACTCGGAGCGCAGAGTCGTAGAGACACCGGACGAACTCTTCAGGCGTGTAGCGCGGGCGGTGAGCGACGCCGAGCTGGCTTTCGGTGGTCCTTCGGATGCGGCTCGCTACGAGCAGGAATTCTATCGAGTGATGCGGGCGCTGGAATTCCTACCTAACAGCCCGGCCCTCATGAATGCTGGTACTCCGTTGGGTCAGCTCAGCGCCTGCTTCGTGATCGGGATAGAAGATTCGATAGAGAGCATTTTCGGGGCGCTCAAATGGATGGCTCTGGTGCAGCGCACGGGTGGCGGAACGGGGTTCTCCTTTTCACGGCTCCGCCCTGCTGGATCAGTCCTGGAGTCGACACGCGGTGAGGCGTCCGGTCCGGTCTCCTTCATGAAAATCTTCGACGCTGCCACGGAGCACATCAAACAGGGTGGCCGGCGCCGCGGGGCCAATATGGGGATACTGCGCGTGGACCACCCTGACATAATGGACTTCGTGGACGCCAAACGCCAAGAGGGGGTGCTGCGCAATTTCAACCTCTCGGTCGCGGTCACTGACAGTTTCATGGAGGCGGTGCGTGCTGGTGGTGAATACGACTTGACCGACCCGCGTACTGGCAAGGTATGTGGCCGCCGCAACGCACGAGAGGTGTTCAGAGCTATTGCCGCAGCCGCATGGGAGGGCGGCGACCCTGGACTGGTTTTCCTGGATACGATCAATCGCGACAACCCGGTACCGCACCTGGGTGCGATCGAGGCCACGAACCCGTGCGGGGAGACGCCGCTCCTTCCATTCGAATCCTGCAATCTCGGTTCGATAAACCTCGCGCGCATGCTGGTGCTCGCAGGTGGAGAGGTTCGACTGGATTGGGAACGGCTGGATCGCGTGGTGGCGCTAGCAGTGCGCTTCTTGGACGACATTCTCGAAGTGAACCGTTATCCAGGAGAACCGTTCGAGCGCGCGGCGCGTGCCACCCGCAAGATCGGTCTAGGAGTAATGGGTTTTGCCGAGGTGCTCGTTCGGCTCGGCATACCCTACGACTCGGACATGGCGGTGCGGTTCGCCGGCCGGTTGATGCGTCGCATTGCGGGGGCGGCTACCCGAGCTTCGTACGAACTGGCGTTGGCGAGGGGAACGTTCCCGGAATGGGACAGGAGCGTCTTCGGCCGCCACAACCTCCCGCGCAGGCATGCAACTACTACGGCCATAGCGCCGACAGGGACGATTAGCATTATTGCCGGAACGACCCACAGCATCGAGCCGCTTTTCGCGCTGGCCTATCGTCGGCGCCACGTGCTGGGCGAGGAGACGCTGGTCGAGGTTTCGCCCTTCGTGCGGGAGGTAACCGAACGCTTCGGAATACGTTGGGAGGAGCTGTTGCCGGTGCTCGAAGCTAGTGGCTCGTTGCGTGGAGCAGCAGGGGTGAGCGAGCAAGTTCAGCGACTCCTCGCCACGGCTCTGGAGGTTCCGGCCAGTCGTCACCTCGAGATACAGGCTGCCTTCCAGCGCCACACCGAGAATTCGGTTTCCAAGACGGTGAACCTCCCGGTGGATGCGACGCCGGCCGACATAGAGAAGATCTATTGGCGGGCCTGGGAGCTAGGACTGAAGGGGGTAACGGTCTATCGCTACGGGAGTCGCGTGGCGCAGGTGCTGGAGCTGGGGAAGGGCGAGGAATCCTACCACTACGACCACGCATCGCGCTGTGATCCGTCGGAGTGCCGCGTTTAGCTGGCTCTCCGATCCTATCACTCGTCGGGATAATGCCGCACTACCTGTGCTCACCTTCCCCTATTCCGCGCGTGGGTCTTGCGGGCAAGGTTGAGAACGACAAGTTGTCGTATGGAGGTGCCGTATGCAGGCTCGAGAGATCATGACCAGCAACCCTGTGGTCCTCGTTCCTAATGACTCGATTCGGCGTGCTGCCGAGCTGATGCGGGAAGTGTCGGTAGGCGCACTGCCGGTAGTCGAGAACGTCGCGACTCGGGTACTAGTCGGAATCATCACGGATCGCGACATTGCGATTCGCTGTACCGCGGAGGGGCACAGTCCCACTTGTCAGGTAGGCGAGCATATGACGCGCATGCCATTGGAGACGGTCACTCCTGATGCTAGCGTCGATGTAGTGATCGAGAAGATGGAGCGCGCTCAGGTACGTCGCATACCCGTGGTGGACGCGGGCAACGTTCTCGTCGGGATGATTTCTCAGGCTGACGTTGCCATCAAGGTAGGTCCTTCTAGCCCTGAGAAGATCGAGGAGTTGTTGGAGCGCATCTCCGCGGCACCGGTTGGCGCCGCCTAGGACGAGGTTAGAGCCAGCCGTCTGCCCGAGCGAGCCATGGTCAACGAGAACGAGTCGGTGTGGGAAGGGCAGTGGGGCGGTGTCGACCTTCCCTTCCGGGACAGGGTAGATGCGGGCCGGCGGCTGGCAGCGGCACTGGCCCATTTGAAGGGGGAGCGCCCGCTGGTACTCGCGGTCCCTCGTGGTGGCGTAATAGTGGCCGCCGAGGTGGCTCGCGAGTTGGGCGGTGACCTGGATGTGATCGTCGCGCGCAAGGTAGGCGCGCCTTTTTCGCCCGAGTTGGCTGTAGGAGCGGTCGCGTCCGATGGGACTCGCTACATTCACGCGGAATCGGCTAGAGCGGTAGGCGTGACCGACGAGTACCTCGAGAGGGCTATCGCGGAAAAGATGGCCGAGGCGAAGGCGAGGGAGGAGCGCTACCGCGGCGGGCGCCCCGCGCTCGACGCTCGCGGGAGGACGGTGATCCTCGTGGACGATGGCCTGGCCACTGGCTCTACGATGATAGCGGCGGCGCGCTCGGTGCGGCGGCGCGATCCCGCCAAGGTGGTCATCGCAGTGCCGGTAGCGCCTCCTTCCACGGTGGAGGCCATGAGGCGCGAGGCCGACGAAGTGGTGTGCCTGGCGGCGCCGCGCAGCTTCGGAGCTGTGGGACAGTTCTATCGCGATTTCGGTCAGGTGGAGGACGAGGAGGTCCAGCGGATCCTAGGGACGAGAGTCGCTAGCTGAGGCCCAGCCGCGTGCGTCACTGCCTCGCGGGGAGTTACGACAGAACTGCCGCGAGGAGAGGAGCGATCTCGATTATCGTTAGGTGAAGGGCTCCCGCGCTTGCGGCGGCGCTCGTGACAGTGGGAACGGTATCAGTGAGAATCAAGTGGCGCACTCCCGCTGAACTCAGGCGCTCCAGTGTGCCACCGACTAACACGCCGTGGGTCGCAGCGACAGTGGAAGCGTCCGCGGCACCGGCCCGGCGTAGCGCAGCTACGCATTCCGCCACCGTGGCGCCTGTCGCTATCATGTCGTCGAGCACGATACACTGCCGGCCGCTTACGTCGCCCACGACCTGCGTGATCTCGACCTGGCTGCCGCTAGCGCGCTGCTTCAGGCAGAAGGCAGTGGGGAGGCCGAAGCGTTCAGCGAGCGA
>DATMBI010000290.1:0-2573 GCA_035559375.1 Gemmatimonadaceae bacterium
ATCCGCCCGCCGTCGGCGAGGAACTGGGTGTTCTAGCGCTGTCGGTCCCTGGAAGTTCGCCGACCCCTGTTCGGCTGCTGGATGCGAACCAGCACGCTTTCGTGGTGTTGGCCGGGCCCTATGTGGATCCGCGGCTGCAGCAACCAGTGTTTACAGTGTTCGAGGGAGTTCGTGGTGCCAGCGAGCTATCTGGCCATTTCTACACGAGATCGATCGACGACGGGAGCTGTATCGCACTCGGTGTCTTCACAGCCCGGCGTGGCGCTCCGATGCACCAGGCTGCATAAACGCGATGTACCCGTTTTCGCGCTCGCGGGTCAGTTCGCCACGGTCGAGCTCGATGGCTGGCGGAGCGGCCGCGGGGAGTGGATGAACATTAGGGTGGAGGGCGTGGGCTAGGATCTCGAGGCTATCCACTATCCGCGGACCGGGCCGACTGAAGTAGGCGTTACCGTCGGCCAGGTAGACTCGCCCGCGGCGCACGCACTTTAGCTCGTCGAAGTGCGGGTACGCGATCAAGGTGGCTAGGTCACGCTTGGCACGCTCCACACCGAAGCCACAGCAGGCGATGAAGAGCACGTCGGGGTCGGCGCGCAGAACCTCCTCCCATTCTATCGTGCGAGATGGTTTCCCCTTTTCCCCTATGCGCTCTAGACCGCCAGCGAGTTCCACAAGCTCTGGCGACCAGTGGCCGGAAGAGAATGGCGGATCGATCCATTCCAGTAAGACCACGCTCGGCCTGTAAGCAACAGTGGCGCTTCGTCGTGCCACTGCTTCCACGCGCCGCGAGAGGACTTCGACCGCCGCGTGTCCTCGCTCCGGTACTCCGGCGGCTTCGGCCACTAGCCGCATGCACTCGAAGACGTCCTGGAGCAGGTGAGGCTCCAAGTTGACGATCCTCGGATGTCCTGGGAGCGAGCAAGCGGCAGCGTTCACTTCCGCTTCCGCGACCGCACAGACATCGCAGAGTGCCTGGGTGACAATGAGGTCAGGCTGGAGGAGTTCCAGGGTTCCCACGTCTAGTGAATAGAGCGCGCGCTGGCTACCGAGCCGCTGGCGGACCAGGGAGTCGATCTCACGGCTCGAGGCATCGTGGGGCACCATGGTGCGCGTTACCTTGGGGAGGCTGCGGACGAACGGCGGAAAATCGCATTCGTGTGTCACGCCCACGAGGTTGTCCTCCAGGCCGAGCTGGCAGACGATCTCGGTGGCACTAGGCAGCAGGGAGACTATGCGCACAGCCGGATGTCACGGTGCGCTCGGGCCGAGCACGACAGCGTTGAGGAACATGCGGTTCATGCCCCGGTGATAGCCTCTGAAGTTGGGATCTTCCGCGAACGCGATCACTCGGCCTTGCCCGACGCGTTCCTCGTACACAGCGACCTTGCCTGGCAGCCGCTCTCTCGACTCCTCCCAGGCGTGGCCTGACAGCAGGGCGTCCTTCCGAGCGTAGCGGGCCACCACTCGGCGGTTGGCGTTAGGTGGACCGTCGGGTTCCAGGTAGAGTCGGCTAGAGTTGACCAAAAAGGGCAGCTCGTCGGAGGAGTACCCGGCTCGGAGCCAGTAGTCCGTATCCAGCGTCAGGCGGAAGATGGCTCCTGGAACGCTGAACGGGGTTGCACCGCGGCCGGCCTCGGCCTGGTACCACGAGCGCAGGCGGATCAACCCCAGTGCCGAGCTATCGCGGGCGAAGTCCGTAGCTTGCCCGATCGTTATCAGAGTTCCCCCGTCCTGGACCCAATTACGTATCCGCTCCACTCCGTTGCGACCCAACACAGCTACAAGCGCCGCACTCTGCGTTTCTGGGACGATCAGTACGTTGAATCGGTCCAACGGCGTACTGGCGACCGAGCGGGTACGCAGCACCGTCGTCGGAATCTGAAATTGTCGATCGAGGGTGTACCACGCCCAACCGAAGGAGTATCCCTGGATAGGGTCTTCGGCCAGGATAGCGATGGATGCGGCTTTGGTGTTGAATGTCCAGTCGCCAGACCCCAACGCTGGCAGACCCGAGTCGCTGAGGCCCGTCCGCGCCACGGCGACTTCGAGTTCGTAACGCGCAGCGAGGTCACGGAGGTCTTGGTGCAGCGAGGGGCCGTTCTGTCCTAAGCGGGCTATGACGCTGCCGTGGGGCACTACTAGGTCTCCCACTCTGGTGGCTCTGGTGATGACAGCCGCTCGGTGTCCTCTCGCTCTCAGGTGATGGAGTGCAGCTACGGCAGCCGGCTGGTTGCCAGGGATGATGTAGGCGTAGGCACCGCGAGCCTCGGGAAATGCTCCGGGAGCGAGATCGTTAGCCGGGTCTAGAGCTCGCACCGCTAGCAGCCTCGGATCTTCGCTGGAGAAAGCCTGGATATCGAAGAGCAGCGGCAGTGACCACGCCGTGATGTCGTAGAAGCGCGGGTTTTCGTTGCGCTCCACGTAGCGGCGTGCGACCGCCAAGAATTCGGGTGCTATAGGCACGTCTGGGTCCAGCAACGCTCGCACCAGCCGGCCGGCCGGCTGGGCCACATCGACCACGAAAGTACCGGTAGGGAAGGTTCGGAGCGCCGGTGCGGATCCGTGGCGGTCCC
>DATMBI010000291.1:0-4557 GCA_035559375.1 Gemmatimonadaceae bacterium
CAGGCGGGATCCGCCTCTTGGTGGCCTGCTCGAACGCGTAAGCGATCTGAATCAATTTGGGCTCGCTACAGGCCATTCCCGTAAAGCTGACACCGAAAGGCGCTGGCCGCGGCTCGAAACCGGCCGGAAACGCCGCTCCACCTTGCCCTTGGCTGACGGGGACGAAGCCGAAAGGGACGGTAATCGTAGGATAGCCAGGACGAGCCGCTATCCCCGCGCTACTGACTCCTGGAAAGAGAAGCGCGTCCAGTCGCTGCGACTTCATCACTTCGTCTATCCCGTGCGTTGCGGCGAGGTAGATGTCCTTGCGGCGGTCCGCTTGATAGCGAGCGCGGTCGGCTTGGACGTCCATCTCGTCGGATATATCCAGCTGAGCCTGACCGTACTTGATGGCTCCTGCTCGCTGATGAGCGATGTTCCATTGCCGCAGCTCGGTGAGCGTCTTCACCGGCGCTCTGTCGCCTAACGAACGCAGCCAAGCATTGAAGTCGCGCTTCATCCCGTACTTGAGCACTACGGAGCAGTTGGCATCCAGGCCTTTGGCGTTGTCGAGTCCACTGCACGGGCTCCAGTCGAGTATGTTGTTCGCTGCCGACGTGTCCACCACGCTGGGGATGTCCGCTGGATCGACGACGATCGCTCCCCGCTCCTTCAGCACGGCGATAGCTTCTTCCATGAGCTTGCGTTGAGCGTCGTTGAGCCCGCCCCGAGGAGACTGGGCCCCTGGGGGCGTAATCCGCTCGTAGAAGAAAGCACGAGGAATACCGATCCGCGCGCCGCGCAGGCCGTCGGGATCGAGGAAGCGCGTGTAGTCACGACCCGGTGGCGGCGGGCAGGCGCGCGTGGCGGAGTCGTTAGGATCCGGTTGTGCGCCTTCTAGCACCCCGAGGAGTATGGCCGCGTCAGCAACGGTACGCGCCATGGGGCCGGGCGTGTCTTGATCGGCTGTAATGGGGATCACTCCATAACGGCTTATCCTTCCCACCGTAGGCTTGATCCCCACCAGCATGTTCTGGTGCGAGGGACTGAGAATGGAACCCGATGTCTCGGTTCCCACGTTCGCCGCCCAGAACGACACTGCGGTTCCCACTCCAGAACTGGACCCACCGGTGCTCAGAACCGGCCTCCCGTCGAAAAAGTTGTCCCGCGGGTCGCGGCGCGGGTCGTACGGGTTCATGCCGTACCCGGTGAGCGCGTTGTAGTTGGCCGGCATACCGCTGGCGACCCAGTTGGCGAGTTCGGTCAGTTGGGTTTTGGCGATGATGATAGCACCCGCCTCGCGCAGGTTCTTCACCAACGTTGCCTCGTAAGGTGGAACTAGATCGGCGAAAGCGAGCGCTCCGCCCGTCGTCGGCATGTCGGTCGTATGGATGTTGTCCTTCACCGCTACCGGAATGCCGTGCAAAGGACCGCGGACTCGACCCTGCGCGCGCTCTCGATCGCGCTCCTCGGCTTCTTCCAGGGCCTTGGGATTGACGGTGATTGTCGCGTTGAGGCGATCCTCGTATAGCGCGATACGCGTCAAGTACTGCTGCACGATCTCGCGGGAGGTGATGCGCCGCTGCTCCAGCGCCGTACGCAGCTCTGTGATGCTTTTCTCCACTACCGAGAAAGGTGTCACCGCAGCTGCCTGCCGCACGCCCTGAGGTTGCGCCGCGAAGGGCATGGCAGCTGCCAGTGCTACCGTTGCCCAAAACGTTCGCACGGTCACTATCTACCTCCCTGTTCGCTTGTCTATCGCGGTCATCGCCCGCTGGGAAGGGAACCAGCGAAGCGCCACTGCGCCACGTAATCGCGCGTCAATGGAGCATCGGTCAGCATCGCTCGCACCATCTCCACAGGCATCGCTCCACCCCGTAGGATGGCATCGTGGAATTCTCTGTCCGACATCCTCCCCGACGCTACCAACTCCTGGTACAAGGCTCGGAACTGCAAGCCCCCCATCATGTAGGCCAGTTGATAAAGTGGCGGATAAGTCCCGATGAAGCTGCGGCGCACCTCGGCTTCTGCGTTGGCACGCTCGTGTCCGACGCGGTCCACGAGGTAGTCTATTGCCTGCTGCGGCGTCATCGTCCCGAGGTGGAAGCCTAACGAGAACACGATCCGGGCCGCTCGGTGCATCCTCCAGAAGAGTGCTCCCACTCGATCCTCCGGCGTCGCATGGAATCCCTTGTCCCAGAGGAGCATCTCCCAGTAGAGCGCCCATCCTTCGGTCCAGAAGGGCGTGCCGAACGCCGGACGCCGATGCGACATGTAGCGCTCGTTCATGAAACCCTGCAAGTGGTGACCAGGAATCAACTCGTGGAAGACCGTGGCGTGGGAGAAGTGAGGATTGTTACCGCGCATGCTCATGAGCTTCTCCTCGTGAGTCATCCCGTCGGTTGGGTACGACACCTGAATGACTTCTCCACCGAGGAAAAACGGATTCACCCTCTGCCGCTCCGGCGACATCATCTCGATACGCCAGATATCGCGTGCTAGGGGCGGCACGGTGACCAAACCCCTCGACTCGACGAAGTCGATAGCTTCGAAAGCCAGGCGCCGAATGAGTTCGGGTTGCTCGCCCGGAGGGACGTATTTCTGTTTGACATGTTCCAGAGCGGCCTTCCAGTCGTCACCGAAGCCCAACTCGCGAGCCGCCTTCTTCATCTCGGCTTCGCACCAGGCGAACTCGCGCTCAGCGATGGCAACGAGCTCCTCCGGCGTGTAGGCGATGAGTTCGTCGCGTAGATCGGCCACGATTGCGTCACGGCCTATGGGGTCCCCGATGATCGGCTCAGGCTGGCCAGGCCGGAATCCGAGAACCCGCTCGCGCAGGAGACGCCCGTAGGCTGTGAGAAGCGAATCGGCTCTCCGATACGGATCTCGCGCCCACCAAGTAAACAACGGGTCGTAGCCGGCATAGAAGTTGTACCAATTGCGCAGCGCACCGCTCGCGTCGCTTAGAATCTCGGATCCTCGGTAGGCCACTACCTTGGTCGGCTTCAAGGGAGCCCGCGCTGTATCGCCCGTCGCTGTCCGGCGCGCCGCCGAGTCGCTCTGGAGACCCGCCTGCACCCGCATGACCACTTGCTCGGCTGCGCGGGCGATAGCTACCAGCGACTCAGCAGCCTTCATGGGGTCTACTCGCTCCATGCGCCGCCTGGCATCCTCCAGAGCGAAGATGGTGCCGGCAAACGGTACCAGCGGAGCGGCTTCGGCAAACAGCTTCTCCTCGCGATCCAGAAGTGCCAACTCATGGCGCAGCCGGTAGCTGAGCAGGATGTAATCGATACGACCCTGACGACTCAACTTGTCGAAATCGAGTTCCGCTAGGCGTGCGGCCCACCCTCTATAGAACTCGCGGAAACGCTGGCGGCGAGCTGGTGACCACTCCACGTTCCAACGCCGTTGCAGGGCGTTACGATCGGCCACGAAGCGCGCAACGATGTCGCGTA
Source organism: Gemmatimonadaceae bacterium (assembly GCA_035559375.1). Taxonomy (GTDB): domain Bacteria; phylum Gemmatimonadota; class Gemmatimonadetes; order Gemmatimonadales; family Gemmatimonadaceae; genus DATMBI01. The sequence continues at coordinate 3,438 of DATMBI010000291.1, forward strand.
ACTCGCTTCCGGCAGCCGAGGGTACCAGCAGCTCCGAAAGCTGCGGGACGTAGAGGCCACCATCCACACCGACCTGAAATACAGTCGCCTGTCCGCCCGTCGAGGTCGCGAAGGCGCTTAGGAGGATGCCAGTTCCAACGATACGGTAGAGCATCATAAGGAAGAGTGCTAGGGTATCTTTCGGCTGCTATTGTGGTGCGCGAGACGGCGGTACGCAATGACCCTTCGTTGCTGCCCCGGACGCTGACGAAATGGCAAGGCGGAACATGACGCTACCTAATGACCCGACCCTGGAAACGGCCACGTTGGGCGGCGGCTGCTTCTGGTGCCTCGAAGCAGTCTTCCAGGAACTGGACGGAACGGTTTCAGTCATTCCTGGATACGCTGGTGGTTGGTTGCCTAACCCGAGCTACGAGGATGTGTGCACTGGTCGCACAGGCCACGCCGAAGTGGTGCAGGTAACGTACGATACTGCGCGCCTCTCCTTCGCCGATCTGCTCGACGTCTTCTTCGCTGCCCACGATCCCACGACACCCGATCGCCAAGGCAACGACGTCGGGCCGCAGTATCGCTCCATCGTTTTGTATCACAGCGAAGAGCAGCGTAAGACTACGATCGACTACATTCGAGAGCTGCACGAGCGCGGAGTATTCGATCGCTCCATCGTTACAGAAGTCGTTCCCCTCGAGGCGTTCTATCCCGCGGAGGAGTACCACAGGGACTATTACCAGCGTCACCCGACCCAACCCTACTGTGCGCTCGTCATATCCCCGAAGGTGGCCAAGATCAGAAAGACGTTCGCAGCGCGTCTCAAGCGGAGGAGTGGGTAGCCGCGGTCGGCCCTCTGGTGAGGAAACCTGTGGCTCGATTAATATCGCGTAGCTCCGGGGCAGAACTCCCGGGCGATCGGTGGGGCGTAGCTTAGCTGGCAGAGCGCCTGACTGTTAATCAGGAGGTCGGTGGTTCGAATCCACCCGCCCCAGTTCACAACGCACCGGCCCGGTCGCGACTTGCGCGACCGGGCCTTCGTGTTGCACGGAGGCGACGCGCGACCTCCGGCGGGGTCCGGCACCGGCCCTGCGCTCCACCCACTGACACCGGGCCGAGCGCCCCACCGTCA
>DATMBI010000292.1:0-3124 GCA_035559375.1 Gemmatimonadaceae bacterium
CAAGCCGGGATCTGCATCCACCGGCCAGAGTTTCGGCTGCAGGTCCAGTTGCACGTGGATGTCCTCGCCCAGCAATCTTTCCAGTAGTCCTCTGAGGTCCGAGAAAAGTCTGTTGAGATCGACGGGTTGCGGTGCCACGGCGTGCGTGCGTGCGAAAGCCAGGAGACGCCTGGTAACGGCGGTACCGCGTTCGATAGCGTGAACGATCTGCTCCAGGTCGTCACGCACTGGCGATCCCTCGGGTGTGCCTTCGATGGCGAATTGGGCGAAGGCCGATACAGCGGTGAGGAGGTTGTTGAAATCGTGCGCCATGCTGGCTGCCAGCCGTCCTACCACCTCCATTTTCTGCGCTTGCAAGAACTGTAGCTCCAGCGAGCGCTGCTGAGTTTCCTCGAGCACCACGGCGACAATTCCACGTATCTTGCCCCCTTGGTAGCGCAGGGTGCGCGCGTGCATCTTCCAGTGACCAGCAGATTGCTCGGGCCCGAGTCGGAGATCGAAGGAAACAGTGGCTTCGCCCTCTTCGAGGGCGATTCGCAGCGGCTGCTCCAGGTTGGCTGCCAAATGGGGCGCGATTTCACCTATTTTGCGGCCGAGGTGTTCGCTGGTCGCGATGCCGCTGAGCGCGGCGAAGGCAGCGGACAGCCACCGAAAGCGCAGGTCTGGGTCGAACACGGCTAGGGCTACGGGCACTTCCGCCAACGCTTCCTGAATAGCGCGCTCTGCGTCGAAAAGGGGATCGGCGCTCCCGTTTTTCGGACCGTAGCTCATAGCGATAAAGAAAGATCCTAAAAAACGCCGCTCGCGCCAGAGTGACCACTAGCGCGACAAGGTGGCGGGCAGTGGATTCGAGATCTGGGTCCTGGAGGGAGGATTGCCCAGCCCACGGGTCAACTACATTTCCTGGATGTCGCTAGAATAGGACGACGCCGAGGCGCTAGGGTCACGGCTTGCCAGGTCGCCGTCCGCATTGCGACTGCCAGCTATAGAGGAGAGGGATGCAGCTACTTATCGTCAGGCACGCTATCGCTGAAGCACCGGAGTCTTGGGCGCCGAAGGAGCTACCCGAGGAGCAACGCCCGCTGACGGACTTCGGGCGGCGTAGGATGCGGAAGAATGCTCGCGGCTTGGGGAGGCTGATAGGGCGTCCAGCAGTCATAGGGACGAGTCCGTATGCGAGGGCCGTCGAGACGGCGCGTATACTGGCCGACGCCTTCGGCGGTACGGAAGTAGAGACGGTGCCGGAGCTAGTACCGGGGGGAAGGCCAGCGCAGCTGCTTCCTTGGTTGGCGTCGTGGAGGGCGGCCGATCTCGTGGCAGTAGTGGGGCACCAACCATCGCTGGGAATACTAGTCACCTGGCTGCTGAGCGGTAGGGAATCGCCTAACGCTGAATTCAAGAAGGGAGGTGCCTGCCTGGTGGACCTAGGTTCCGAGCCTCGCCCCGGGACCGCTGTGTTGCACTGGTTGCTCACGCCGGCGCAGCTCAGAGCGCTGGCCGAGTAGTACCTACGGCTGTCCTGTGCGGCTGGCGGCGGTGGACAGGAGGGCGTTACAATCCCCCCGCCAGCGACTCGTGAGGGGTGGCGCGGGTAAGAGGCCTAGGCTACGTTCGGATTTTCGTTAGGCAATCCGACCCGAGAGCAGCGTGCGCATCTTCGTCGTTACCAACGATTTCCCACCTCGCATCGGTGGTATCAACTACTACGTGGATCAACTGATGCGGCGTTTCCCGGCGGGCAGCGTCACGGTTTTCACCTCGCGCTTCCCCGGTTGGGAGTCGTTCGACGCTGTTTATCCGCACGAGGTGATCAGGCTCGATACGGAGATGATGCTTCCCACGGCTGCAGTGCGGCGCCACGTGGCCGAGCTAGTGCGGTCGCGGCAGCCGGACGTGGTGCTTTTCGGTGCGACCTGGCCGCTAGGTCATATGGGCCCCGGGTTGCGTCGGCGCACGGGGGTTCCGTACGGCGGATTTACCCATGGACTGGAGTTGACGGGTGCGCTCGTCCCAGGTCTTCTTCGGGGTATCGGCCGCCATGCGAGTTTGCTCACGGCTGTTTCGGAGTGGGCACGGCGCCGGCTGGAACCAGCATTCGGATGGCGCGGGCGCATGGCAATCCTGCCATCCGGCATAGACGCCCAGCGCTTCCACCCTGGTGTCTCGGATAAGCTGGTTCGGGAGCGGCACGGTCTGGAGGACGCGCCTGTGATCTGCTGTGTGTCGAGGCTCGTTCCCCGCAAGGGTCAAGACATCTTGATAAAAGCTTTACCCGAGATCGCGGCCTCCTTTCCGAGAGTGCGGCTCCTGATCGTCGGCACGGGTCCATACGAGCCGGCACTGCGCGCTCTGGCTGGGCGCGTCGGGGTGGCGAAGAGAGTGGTGTTTACCGGAGCCGTTCCCTACGACGAGCTAGCTGGCTACTTCCGCGCTGGAAACGTTTTTGCCATGCCTTGCCGCGCGCGCTGGTTCGGCCTCGATGTCGAGGCGTTGGGAGCGGTTTTCCTGCAGGGTGCAGCGGTGGCCAGGCCGGTGGTAGTCGGGAACTCCGGGGGCGCTCCTGAAGCTGTGCGCCCCGGCGAGACTGGCCTCGTGGTGGACGCGCACAGCCCTTCAGCGGTGGCAGCCGCAGTGCTAGAGCTCTTGGACGATCCCGTGCGAGCCGAGGCTATGGGAAGGGCCGGTGCGGCCTGGGTGCACCGCGACTGGACTTGGGAAGCGATGGCGTCGAAGCTAGAAGCACTGCTCCTTCATTCGTTAGGTGCGACCGAATAATTCGGGCGCGCAGCTCCTTACCGCTCTCTGCGGCCGTCTTCGGCGCGCGTGGGACGCAATGACTTCAGCGAGGCCGTGAGCAGCTTCCCCAGCGACGTTTTAACCGCACCCTCGACACCGGGGCGCACCGCACGCGAACGATCGAGCCGGCTACGACGGCGATTGTGCCGCATCGCTTCGCGGTATGTCTCTTCGAGTCTGGTCGCCACGACACACCAGGAGAACTCCCTGGCACGTTCGCGACCGCGCTCCGAAAGCGCCCGGGCAAGCTCAGGCTCATCCAACACGCGCCGGCAGCCCTCAGCCAGAGCCATGTGATCGCCAGGTGGTACCAGCAAAGCGTCGTGAC
>DATMBI010000293.1:0-3924 GCA_035559375.1 Gemmatimonadaceae bacterium
GTGCGTCGGCTTTCACTACACGCAGGCCACCGCCAGCGATAACCGCCTTCGCCTGCCGGCCCGCGCTCTGGAGCCGCAAGGCTTCGCAGTGGTGGAGGTGCCCGGCTTCGCGCTGCCGTTGTACATCGAGCGCCAGCGTGACGGTCGCTACACAGCTGTGTCCACGCGCTGCATGCACCGCGGGTGCCAGGTAGAGCCCTTCGCGGGGCGCCTGGTATGCCCTTGCCACGGTAGCGAGTACGCAGGCGACGGAACTTTGCTCGCCGGCCCGGCGATGCTGTCGCTCAAACGATTCCCAGTTACGGTCGAAGGAGGGTTCATCGTGATCGATATCTCCGGAGGCGAGCCGTGAAGGGCAAGGGCTTGGTACTGGCAGTGCTCTTGTGTCTGCCTAACGCTACGTCGGGGCAGGTGCCCGACACGACCCTGGTGCAGGGAGGGCTGTACCAGCGTCCATTCATATTTGCAGCTGGTCGTACAGCAGTCGGCGGCTACCTGGAAAGCAATTTCGCGTGGTGGCGCAGCGACGGCATCGCAGAGGGGCCGTCTTTCGAGGTGCGGCGCTTCAACGTCTTCTTGTTTTCGGCGCTCGGCAGCCGCCTGCGCTTTTTGTCGGAGCTGGAGTTCGAACACGGTACCGAGGAGATCGCGCTGGAAACGGCGCTGGTGGACTTCGTCATCACACCTTCGCTGGTGCTCAGAGCCGGCGTGCTTCTCCCCCCTATCGGCGCCTTCAATGTCAACCACGACGGACCGCGCTACGATTTCGTGGAGCGGCCGCTGGTTTCTACCGAGATCGTTCCCGCCACCCTATCCGAAGTGGGATTCGGCCTCCACGGAAGGCTGCTGCCTGCAGGAGCGACCCTCTCCTACGATCTGTACGTCACCAACGGGTTGGGATCAGGGATAGTGCTCAACGAAACTGGTCGCACTCACCTCGCTAGCGGCAAGGGTCCTGCCCTCTTTGCCGAAGACGAAAACGATTCGCCTGCGTTTTCGGGGCGTGTAGCGCTTCATGTGGGACGTTGGGGCGAGTTGGGGCTCTCGCTTTACCGTGGCATCTACAACACTTGGCGCGTCGAGGGTGAAAAGACAGACGATCCTCGTTGGGTCGGGTTGAGTGCCCTGGATATCACGGCCGCGCTCGGTCGAGTGCAACTTCGCGCAGAGGCGGCCCGCGCCAGCGTCGACCTGCCGGTGGATCTGCGAGAAATACTGGGTGATAGGCAGTGGGGCTTCTATCTCGACGCGATCCTGCCGCTGTGGAGGCCGCGCCTAGCTGCGCTTCCGGATGCGAAGGTCGATCTCGGGCTCCGGCTGGAGCAGGTGGACTACAATGTGGGGCGTTTTGCCTCCACTGGCCTGCGGCGCTTCGACGATCGCCGCGCCGCAGTAATAGCAGTCGCCTTCCGACCGGCATCCGGCACCGTCTTCAAACTCAACTACCGTTTGGAGCGCGAGCGCGACCTGTTCGGAAATCCAGCGCAGCGACGCGCTGCGCTTCAACTGGGCGTAGCGACGTACTTCTAGTCGCCGACTACCGGGCTAGAGAGATGCGGGTACAGCCCGAGCAGCGGACTTAGGAGGTTGGACGAAACGCTCACCCAGCAGGCGAAGCTCCGCGAGCTGGCTTTCAGTCAGTTCGCTATAACGCTCTGCCATGTAGCGCATCGTATCGTCGAACCACTCCGCCTGATGCTCCGGCTGCGCTCCTATCACTCCGCACTGCACGATATGCATGAAAAGCTCGTCGCGCGCCTCTTCGAAAGGTGTCGGCGCCGCGACTTTAGGACGCCTAGCGGATCTACGCTTTGCCATTCACTCGATCGGGTGTCGATGACAAGGTTCATCCCGGCGAACGCCGCCGGGCGACTAAAGTTAACCTCAGCGCGGCTGCCATTGTAGCTACGCCGCACAGGAGCGATCCGCTGAGCTCCGCGGGGGTATCATGAGGTAGCGGGCAGCTGGACTGGTGTGAGGAGAACCATCTAAGTTGCGTACCGAGCGGCCCTGCGCACCGTCCAGGACCCGAGCAACCTAGCGCGCAGACGAGCGACACACATGTCCGAAGAAACCTACGACGAAAGCCGCGCTCGCAACCTGGAAGCCCTGTTGCGGGCGCTGGCCGAGCGCATACAGACGCTAGACCGGGAAGGCGCCTTGCTGGCGAGCGCGGGCGAGTTGCTGAAGCTGCTGGGTGACATCAGAAGTGAGCTGTTCCACTACGAGGTTCGGGTAACCTACGATACCCCGGAAATCGCACGCCACCGTAGATTGGTGGCCGAGGCGCAGCAGGGCGGCGTCGAGGACTGGAAGACCGAATGGAATCCCGAGGACGACGAGGAGCCGAAATGGTGAGTAAAGCTGGTGGCGCGAGTAGCAAGGAGCGGGGAAAGGGTGGGCAGAAGGCAGTGGCGACAGCGCGAACCAAGAACTCGAAGTTGACGTTTTACGTACTGCTGGCGCTCATAGCCGCAGGTGGCGCCGGGTGGATCGTCTATCAGGCAACTCGACCGAAGTCGCTAGGGGTAGTGACGGTCGATCCGAACATCCCTCTCCCTGAGTCCGCTGGATATCTGCTGGGTGATTCCGCCGCGCCGGTGAAGGTTCTGGAGTTCGCCGACTTCGAGTGCCCGGCCTGCGGGCAGTTCGCGACTATCACCGAACCGGACGTACGCAAACGACTGATCGAGACTGGGATCGTGAGTCTACGTTTCCTGGACTTTCCCCTGCCGGTGCACCAGAACACGTGGGACGCGTCCATGGCAGCTGCCTGCGCAGCGGAACAGGGGAAGTTCTGGGAGATGCACGACTCGATCTTCCAGAACCAGGACCAATGGTCCACCAGGGCGACCAATCGTCCTAGAACCGTGCTGGAGCGCCTGGCTCGCTCGCTCGCTTTGGACATGACGCGCTGGAACCAGTGCTACGACGAGCAGCGCTACCGCCTGCAGATCGCAGCTCACGTACGCGAAGGAGAGCGGCGCAACGTACGCGTCACTCCCACCTTCATCATAGGTTCGCGTATGATCCCGGGCGCGCTTTCCTACGATACGTTCAAAGCTTACGTCGACAGCGCACTGGCTGATCTGCAGGCGGAAGGCAAGGGGAAAGTCGGTTCAGAGCCGCGTTAGGCGATGCTTACACGCCGTATGACCATAGCGGCACTGGCGCTTATCGGTGCTATGCTGGCGCTGTACCTGACACTGTACAAGGCAGGCGCCGTCGGCGAACTGTCTTGCAGCGTCGGGAAGTGCGAGGTGGTGAACACCAGTCGCTGGTCTGTCCTCTGGGGGTTGCCGGTGGCAGCCTGGGGACTCGGCTTCTACGCCGTTCTGTTCGCTCTCGCACTGGTGGGGACAGCCGAACGATTCGCGGACGCGCGGTGGGTTCCGCCCGCGCTGCTTGGGCTCACCGGCTGGGGTGTTCTCTTTTCGGGGTGGCTGACCTACCTCGAGCTGTTCGTCATCCGTGCGATCTGCATGTGGTGCGTTGCCAGCGCCGTCGTGGTGACGCTCGCCTTCGCGATCGCCCTGCTGGAGTGGCGTGCCGACAAGCGTTCGGCTCTCGACGCCGGCACCTGATCAACGCCGGGGAGGGATGGCCTCGCTGCGCTTAGGCGTGAGCCGATCCACTCGATAGGCAAAGACCTGAAACAGGTCTGGCTTGCCTCTAGCGCGCGCCAACCACGTTCCGCTACCCTCGCCCGCGAACTCGATGCGTGCCAGCGTGTCGCCTTTTCCACCCAGCGCGGTCACGCTGCGCCGCTCTTTCCCCTCGAAACGAGCGGTTTCGGGCGCGAAGCCATACGCGTCGAAGCGGGCCAACTCGCCGAGCAGGTCGCGTACGCGAAGCGAATCCGCAGATTCGTTCCCGGCCTTCCAGCTCTTGTCCGCCCGGGCGATCTCGTAGCGCTGGCGGTCG
>DATMBI010000294.1:0-2311 GCA_035559375.1 Gemmatimonadaceae bacterium
CGGAATCGCTGCCAGTCAAGCGCAAGAGCAGCGCACCATCGGGCGTCCATCGGAGCGGCCGGGGCTCGACCATGGTGACCGTACGGTTCGGAGGTGGGCTGCCCTGCGCCAAGTAGACCGCCGCGCTCGCTCCGCGAACACGGACGGCGGGAGGCCACTGAGTCGCCTGACCATCGGTAGCGATAACCACGCTGCGGTTGGGGAGCCCGCTCGCCGCCACCAGACTCAGCCCCCGGGACACCGCATCAGCAAGAGCACCCCTACCGCCGTACGCGTCCACCCCATCGAGAGATCGCCTCAGTGCCGCCGCATTTCCACCCAGCACGGAACCATCCACCGTGATCAGCCAGAGCCGATCCTCGCTGGTAGTGGCGTCGAGCACGGTTTGAACCGCATCTCGGAGAGTCTCCAGAACGGGACGCCCCGCGACAACCGCGCTGCTACTGAGAGAGTTGTCGAGGACCACCGCAACTGCCGTGGGCGCATGCCCGGTTCCGGGGAGCCTCCCTAGCGGCTGAGCAGCAGCTAGCGCTAGCGCCAGAACCGCTACCATCCTGGCCATGAGGAGCGCCAGATTGCGTAATCTCCGCAACCGCAGGTTCTCGTGCTCCGCACGCGAGAGGTAGCGCGCTGCCGGGAAATCCACTCTCTCCCTGATACGGCGCTTGAGTAGGTGCAGCAGCAGCGGCACTGCTGCCGCCAGGCCAAGCAACAACCAAGCCGGCGCGAGGAAGCTCACGGCAAGCGCATCCGCGTGGCGAAAGCCCGCCTGAGAGGCACCCCGAAGGGCGTGTCCGTGTGTACGACCTCGTAAGATGCTCCGATCGCGGCCAGTCGCGACCGCCACTCCTCGAGCGTGTGCTGCACCGCCTGAGCGTACGCCTGACGCACGTCGTCGGCCCGCGCCGCTACCTCGAAACCTGACTCAGGATCTCGAAAGAGAGCTTCTCCTGCAAACGGAAGCTCGCGCTCGGCAGGATCCATGACGTGAAATACGACTACCTGGTGGCCGGCCGCACGGGCGACTCGTACAGCCCGTTCCATTTCAGCGGCATCCACTAGTAGATCCGACACGACGACCACGATCCCGGGCCGCCGCACCAGGCGCGCAGCCTGGTGTACACCGTCTGCGACCAAAGAGTCGCGCCCACGCCCCTCCTCCAACAGGGCTCGCACTATGCGGCGCCACTGGATCGAACGGGCACGTGGCGGAAGCGCAGTACGCAGTTGGTCGTCGTAGCGTACCAACCCCACGGCATCGCGCTGGCGAATCAACAACAACGCGATGGCCGCCACCAGCCGCTCCGCGTACTGCAGCTTCGTCAGTCGCTCAGGCGAGCCGGACCAGTCCATGGAACGGCTTACGTCCAGCACCAGCACGGCGCGTGTATTGGTCTCTTCCTGGAACTGCTTGATCATCCAGCGATCCGCGCGCGCCAGTACCTTCCAGTCCAGGTAGCGCAGGTCGTCGCCTGGCTGGTACGGGCGAAACTCTGCAAATTCCACAGAGAAACCTTTTCTAGGCGAGCGGTGTAGGCCAGTGAGGAAACCGTCCACCACCCAGCGAGCCACGATCTCGATGCGACCCAGCGCAGCTAAGGAAGCGGGATCTATGAGGTCGGCTCGGTTGCTGCTGGCTGAATCCATTCCTGCGGGAAGCTAAGAACCGTCACCGAGCGAGGTCAAATGGCGCGGCACATACTGGTGGCAGCAGTCGTCTTCTCGCAGCTCGCGGCGGTCGCCGGTGCGCAAAGCACTCCCCCGCAGGTTCGCGTGTGGCTGCATCCCGAAGGGCAGCTACCGTACGGGGTTCCCGTGCGCGTCTGGTTCGAGGTCAGCCAGGATGCTTACGTCGTCATCGGTCGGGTAAGTGGCGACGGGAGGATCTCCGTGCTATACCCACTCGGGGCTGGTCCTGTGCTCGTGCGCCCGGGTGCGCCCCGCCTCGCAAGCAACGCGAGCGGTAACGTCCCTGGCTCCTTTCGAGCTTCCGAACGCGCCGGCTACGTGTTCGCCTTAGCGTCACGGTCCCCTATCGACATTCGCGCACTCAGGAACGTCTTCGCGGGCCGTTACCGCGCCAGCGGGTGGCAGGATCCTGACTGGCTGGTGCAGCAGTTGGCGGCTGCGTCGCTATGGGACGCGGATGCTCCCTACGATTACGACATCGCGTATTACTGGGCATCCCTTTCCTACACTTACGACCGTTGGAGCAGTCTCGACTGCTATCCTTCGTTAGGCAGCCCCCGCTTCCGCCCCGGAATGCCGCGTTACAGAGGAGAGCGCTACTATAACGGCGGAGCCGATGGCT